>JAAYIG010000013.1 GCA_012523595.1 Fibrobacter sp. | reverse complement strand
CCTGCCACAGCCAGCAATAAGACAGCAGAAAGCACACCTGATGTTTTAAAGGTGGAGAAGAAATGTTCCACTATGAACCAGAAGGGCTGCCTGGATGTCCTTAATGTCAAGTTATCGGACTGCAGCCTCTGGAACAGTTCTTCCTCAATCTTTTCCCATCTGCGATAAGCAATCACCTCATCACATCTGATTACATTCTCCCAGTTCTCCAGCTCCTGTTTAGAACTGAGCCGCTGATAAAGCAGGTTTTCAGCTTTCTCTAATGCACCTGGTTCAGCCACAATCTCTTCTTTGGCAACCTGCTCCCAGTTCTCCAGTTTTTCAATCTTATCGATTTCGCGGTTCAGAGATTCCTCAATTTCTTCCCATTTTCCAGGAGTAGGCTCTTTTTCCGGAGCCATAAGGATCTGTTCCCACTCCGGCATTTGTCTGACATCATTGAGCCGTTTCTCAAGTTTGGATTCCAACCTCTCCCACTGAGTCTGAGGAAGATTCTGGTCAGAATTGATACACTCATTCACCGGTTCATCATATTCGACAAACTGAGAAACCCGTGAGAACAACTCGGTCTGGATCTGCTCCATTTTGCCCATGGAAAGCATCTCATCCAGCTTTAAAATGGAGAGCACCCCCAGCTCCTCAGCATCGGAAATACGAGCGAAAAGCCTCGCCTCTACCGCAGAAAAATCCACAGAAGAATCTGGAATATCCTTGCGAAATTCCCTCTCAAACCAGGAGTATTTTTCCATGTTGCCCATTAAAACTCTCTACTCTTTATCTAAACCGTCCAGAAATCCCTTTATCTGCTTGCGCGCGGTGAACAGTCTTGATTTCACCGTACCCTCAGGAATCCCCATTATTGAAGCAATCTCTGCCAGATCCATCTCTCCGTAGATATTTAACACTATCGGAATACGCAATTTATAGTCTAAATCCTCAAGTGCCTGCTCCACTAAATCCTTCAACTCGATAGATCTCAACGATCCCTGCTCGTTTGACTGAACCATGTTTTCAACTGCATCAAGATGTACCGTATCCTTGGGAGATATTCTCTTCTCTGCTTTCTGATATCTCCATCTGCGTGTACATACATGGATCACCACCCTGTGAAACCAGGTCTTAAATGATGAATCCCCATGAAACGTCTTCAGCGAGAGATAAATCTGGAAAAAAACCTCCTGCAGAAGATCCTCATGATCACCATAGGGCCCTGTAATCTTATAGATAAGATTAAAAGCATAGGACCGGTACATGTAAAAGATCTCTTTGAAAGCCAGTTGGTTTCCTGATCTGCACTCATCCAACAACTCTCTGCTTGGCTCCAGGAGCGTTTTATTCATTTCCCCCCACCTCTGATTTTTAAAAAGAACCCCCACTAACTACTATACTTTTAGTAGTTATTCTGACAGTAATGGTTCGTCAGAAAGGTATTTGCAACAAAAAGCGCAGGATAGATAAAATCCTGCAATTTTCTTACTTTCTCTTTAATACCGATTCCAATACAGTATTTATTATGTGATTTGAATTGATGTTGTCGACTTCGGCATGGAATGACCGCACCAGGCGATGGCGTAAAACCGGGAAGGCAGCCCTGCGGAGATCCGAGATATCAGGCGTAGGTCGGTTGTCCAGCAAAGCGTAGGCTTTTGCCGCCAGAACAAGGAACTGGGATGCCCTGGGACCTGCACCCCAGGTCAGAAACTTCTTTACCTGCTCAGGACACTCCGGGCAGGAGGGGCGGGTTGCCCTGGACAGTTCCACCGCAGCTCCTGCCACCGAATCTGCCACAGGTACACGGTAGATAAGTCCCCTGAAAGCCCGTATCTGCTCAGCACTCAGTACAGGCTTTATTTCCACACTCTGGGGAGATGTCGTCATCTTGACTATCTCCACCTCGGAATTATAGTCGGGATAATCTATTTCAATTGAAAACATGAAACGGTCCTGCTGAGCCTCAGGCAACGGATAAGTCCCCTCCTGCTCTATAGGATTCTGAGTAGCAAGAACCCAGAACGGATCCGGAAGACGAAAGGTCTGCCCCGATGATGTTACCTCTCTTTCCTGCATCGCTTGAAGAAGTGCCGATTGAGTCTTGGGTGGGGTCCGGTTTATCTCATCTGCAAGCACAATATTGCTGAAAACCGGTCCTTTAACAAAACGAAATTCCCGTTTCCCGGTTCCCTTGTCTTCGTATAAGATTTCTGACCCGGTAATATCCGATGGCATCAGGTCGGGAGTAAATTGTATTCTGTTGAAGTCAAGATCGAGGCACCTGGCCAGACTGCCAATTAGCATAGTCTTTGCAAGACCCGGAACTCCGATCAGCAGACAGTGCCCTCCACAAAGAAAACATGCCAGCAGATCATCGATAACCTCTTTCTGGCCAATAATTTTCTTCGCAAGTTCCCTGCGTATCAGTTCTGATGATGATGAAAGGTGTCCGGCAAGCTCAAGGTCATTTATTTCATTTCGGGTTTCCATAAATCTCCAGTTGTACTCATCTATCGAGATTCTGCTTTGCCTCATTGATCTCACGCAAAGAGATCCTGGTAGAGAAAAAATAGTATAAACCAATTGCTGTTATAGAGATATAGCCAATTGCATGGTAAAGTATCGCTATGGCACCTGCTTTCTCCACCCCCACCCCTGCAATCTTCAACCCTCCGGAAACTGCAGAATGGAGTGTCCCCACATATCCCGGAGAAAGTGGAATCGCAGCTCCAAATGCAGCTAATGCTACACCGAACATGCTTTCCAGAAATCCGAATGCCTCTACCCCCCTGGCAAGCAGAAACATTACCCCTATGGAACACAACGACCCAAGAATGGTGTACAGAATTACGCCACAAAGTTTACGGAATGAAAACATCCAGTCAAGGTTTGAAAAAAACTCTTCATTTAATCTTATAAGCCGCTTTCTCGTTTTCTCAGGAAAAAAACCAATAATCTTCTCTACAAAAACTCTGAAAATACCAGGGAAACACAGATAAATAAAAAAACAGAGAATCGAAACACCAACACCTGAAGCCATAAGAAAAGCATAGAGAGAAAGAGAAGAGAGAGAACTGGTAAGAAATACAGGAATGAAGAAAAAAGAGGCGTACATAAGGGTGTCTATAAATCTCTCAATCAGAAGCGATCCGACACTTTCCATAACTGTAAACCTGTTCTTTTTCCACAGCAAAACAGCCCTTGCGGCCTCCCCTATTCTTGCAGGAAAGATATTATTGAACATGAACCCTATCATCACCACAGGAAACAGGCCGTTTCTGACAGTATCAGGCCTTGATGGAAGCATCAACTCCCATCTCAGAGCCCTGAACCACAACGACAGAGGATTGAGGATTACCGATACCAGAATTATCCAGTACTTTGTCTGCCTGATCTCTTTCAGAAGAATCCCCGGGTTGACATCACGGAAGAAGATATACAGTCCGACGCCTGCTATAAGCAAACCGCCTGTCAACTGAAATACCGTGGATTTCTTCACCTGTCCTCCAGGTTGTTAAAAACCAGGCCGGAAAAGAGTTTCGGATAGAAATTGGTTGATTTCTGAGGCATTCTCTCCCCGCCCTCGACAATACTGTGAATCGTACCGATTGAGACCGGACGGATGAAGAAGCCGCCATAATATACCTGTGCATTCTTCAGCTTCGCCAGTCCCTCTGCAGGGTCGTTTACATAATCAACCACATCATGAAGTATCTTTCCATCAAGCGGAAGTCCGAGGATTCCCCGGACAGCTATCAGATTGATAACCGAGACATCAAGATGCTTCCAGGCCTCAGACCGCTCACTCTCAGCCTGCTTGAGAAAATGCTCGCCCTCGGATGAAAGCGAGAGTGCAGATATGCTTCCGGATTCACTGTCCACATAAAGCATACCGCAGTCGGTTTTACCGGAGAGAAAATCGTATACAGTTTCAGCTTTTATCTCTCCAAGCTCAGTCACATTGAAAAACCCGGACAGGGAATTTTTCATGCTGGCCACACCTGTTCCGGTCTTTTTGATCAACCGGTGAAAAGGCCTTATTAAAAGCCCCGGATCAGACATCGATACCAGTGTCATCATGGTATATGCATACCTTTCATCACTGCCATGATCCCTGTAGAACTTCAGCGCAGTCTCATACCTGTGATGCCCGTCGGCAATAAGAACCGTCCGGTTTTTCGCCGCTTCTATCAGCTTTCCGATTTTATCCCTGTCTGAACATCTGTAGAGTTTGTGATGCACTCCATTTTGATCAACCGTAAAACCGTCCGGTTCACCACTTATCATCGATTTTATAATCCGATAAGCATCTCCATCATCGGAAAGAAGACCGAAGAGCTGTCCGGTATTTACCCTGGCGGCATCAAGGAGTTCGTATCTGTCTATTTTAGGGCCGGAAAGAGTATACTCATGGGGAAGCACAACACCATTTTCAAACTCCTCAAGTTTTATAAGAACCACCACCCCGGTCCGCTCAAAAGTCATGGACTCATTTCCAATTTTGCTTTCAAATTTTTGCTGGTAAACATATACCGATGGCTCATCGTCTCTTACCAGAACTCCCTTCTCCACCCAGTTACGGAAAAAAGATGCTGCTCTCTCATGACGATCCCTGTTGCAGGTATCGGAGGGCTCAGGACGGTTCTGGGTGATACGCACAGTGTTATGTGGATCTTTATTGTAAAGATCATCGATCATGCTATTGTCAAGCATGTCGTAAGGAGGAGCAATGAATCTGCCCAGGTCCTGCGATTGTGCTAAACGGTAATGATAACCATTGAACGGCTTAATCTGCGCCATTCTTAAACCCCTTTCAAAGTGGCAAACTGGTTTGGAGGAAAAAATCGCAAAAGGAACGACGGTGAATCTCGCTGAGGCCATGTTTCATTATGCTATTACGGTGATACTCAGTAGCATAACCTTTATTATTTAAAAAATCATAAACCGGATATTTACCATGGTACTCTTCCATAATCCGGTCTCTTGTCACCTTTGCCAGTATCGATGCGGCAGCAATGGATGCGCTCTTCGCATCACCACCTACAACAGAAATCTGCTTTTCCTTCTCGATCTGAGGAATCGACTTGTTTCCATCGATCAGTGCCAGATCCCATTTTAACTCAAGCTTTTCAACGGCCCGGCTCATGGCCAGAAAGGTAGCCTGCAGTATATTGTATTTGTCTATTTCCTCAGGTGATGCAAATCCGGTTGACCAGCAGAGCGCTTCAGAGATTATTTTTTCGTAAAGCTCGCACCGGCGGTCGGCCGGAAGTTTTTTGGAATCGTTAACACCCTCTATCAGTTTGTCAAGATCCAGACAGACCGCAGCAGCCACAACAGGGCCGGCCAGGGACCCCCTCCCTGCTTCATCAATACCGATAAGGGCAATTTCCCGCCCTTTTTCCATCTCTTTGTCGAATTTATAAAGGGAGGCACTGGAAATGCTTTCCGATAAACACTGCTTAGACATCTCCTGTCACCCTGTGACCCTCAACCCTCAGCGTTCCCCTGGCTATGGCCTCTATCGCCCGCCAGTAACTCGCATGCTCGACCTTAAGCACCCGTTCCGCAAGCGTATGCGCATCATCATTGTCAAGAACCCGAACCGGCTCCTGAAGTATAATGGGACCATGATCATACTCTTCATCCACAAAATGAACAGTCACTCCAGTCACCTTTACACCATGCTCTATAACCGCCTCGTGCACCCTGACCCCATACATCTGCTTACCACAAAAGGAAGGAAGAAGTCCGGGATGAATATTCACTATACGGTTACGATAACGTGCCACCACATCGGATGGGAACTTTTTCATATAGCCGGCGAGAATTATCAGCTCGACATTGAATTTTTCAAGACAGCCCAGCAGCTCTCTTGAATATTCCTCCTCCGAGGAAAAATGAGAGGGTGCAAGATGGATACAGGGGATATTGTTTTTTCGTGCACGCTCAAATGCTACCGCTTTACTGTTATTACCTACAAAAAGTACAAAATCGACATGAAGATCACCGGATTGTTTTCTGTCAAGCAATGCCTGAAAATTGCTGCCACCGCCCGACGCAAATACCGCACAACGCAACATCTACCCTCCCCGGATCAAAAATCTGTGCCCGGACGCTCAATGCTGGCAACATCACCGCTGAAATCAAGCTTGTACTTAATCCCCGCCCAGGTAATCGTATTGGTCATCAGAGTCTTAAAATAGCTCAGTACCTGAGCCAGCCTCATATAAGGCTGAAGAATCAGAAATTTTGGAAATTTATGCATCGACCCAAGCAGCGGGTAGAGCGACACGGTAATCAATTCTCCGATGTAAAACACAAGAGCTGCCCCGCCCCCTATTTCCAGAAATGACCTGCTGTTACTCATGGATGCCACAATCGAGAAGGGCAAAAGAAAAAGGAGCATAAAGACAACCAGACTTACCGGTCCCGCAAGAAAAAACCACAACGATTTCTGATACGCCTTTAAAAACATTATCTGACGCTCAAACCAGGTTATTGTACCTCTGACAGTCTGAAGCAGATCATCAGTATGAGTAATACAGGGGGGAACCACAACTGCTTTTCTGGAATTTTTCATTACGATCTGAGAAAGACTCATATCATCCACAGCGGTCCTTGACCACTTCTCCGCTACCCCCATCTCCTCAAAGTCTTTCCGCCGGATAGCCATCGAACCACCCCAAAGTCCAACGCCACCGAAAAAACATGCTACACTGAAAAGAACATACATAAACACGTTTACATAAGAGTGAGTAAGCTCTCCGGTTGTGCCCCGGCAGGCATGAAGCCAGCGGAAACCGCTCGTTACTGTTACTTTAGGATCTGCCAGAGGGAGAATCAGCTCTTTAAGCCATCCCTTTGCAGGACGAATATCGGAATCAGCAAAGATAAATATGTCCGAATTTGATGTAGAATTAAGAGCAGCCAGAAGGTTATGGTTCTTCTGTGCACAGGAGGTTGACAGACCGGCATATGTCAGTTTAACTCCCGGGTTACCTTCCATTATAGATTTAATGGTCGGTACCGCAGGGTCCTGCTCACTCTCCACCACAAAAATTATTTCGTAATCAGCATAATCCTGCTGCAGAAATCCCTTCAGGTTGTTACCAAGATCTTTCGGTATTCCCTTGCAGGGGACAATTACAGAACATTTCGGAGAAAAGTCTGCTCCGTATTTCGGCCTCATTATTCTTTCATACCAGTATCTCTGATACACTATTGTGAATAAAGTCGCCAGGAAATCACCAAATGCAATAGCAAGTGCGGAGAAAAACAACACTTTGGTAAAAAGAGAATCTCCCAACAAACTATGAAATTCCAAAACACCTCCTGTGAAACTGATAAATATAAACATGGTTCCTTGCAGTTGCAATATATGCACCAGAATTAGTTTTTTCAAGCCCGATATTATATCTCGGCTGTTTTAGGCAAACTTTTTCTGTGGTTTGGTCAGGGATCAGGTTAGTGTCTGTAGTCTGAAATAATAATAGATGCCGATTCCGATTCCCCTCGCTCTTCTCTATAATTCGGTACAGATACCAGGTCATTTACGGCAGGCCTTTGCACATCGAACCTGGTTCCGCCCTCCTTTTTTGGCCTTGTAAAGGGCTTTATCTGCAGCGTGGATAACCTCCATCACCGTTTGTGCTGCAATCTCCCGATACGATATCCCGCAGGAGATAGTAACAGAAATCCGCTTTTTACCCGATTCCGTTTTACTTTTTTCTATTTCCTCCCGCGCCCTTTCCATTAGCGGAACCACTTCAGAGGTTGTTTTCTGTGGAAAAAATACCGCCAGTTCCTCTCCACCATATCTGCAGACAGTCCCCTGCGGAGAAAGTGTCCTGAGCAGTGTCTGAGCTACAGAATGCAAAACCGCATCACCTGCCTGATGCCCATAGGTGTCATTAACATTCTTGAAATGATCAATATCCACCATTGCCACAGCAAAAGGAGGAGTCACATTCATGTTCGCCTGTTCCGTGATTATCTTTGAGCAATAATCCCTGTTATAAATCTGAAGCAGAGGATCAAAAGAAACCCTGTTTTCAATCCTGAAAAACCAGTGTGTTAATGT
>JAAYIG010000012.1 GCA_012523595.1 Fibrobacter sp. | reverse complement strand
GGATTACCATGTTCTTTTCTGGCCATAACTGTAAACCTCCATTGGTGTTAAGTGGTTAAAATAATCCATACACCAACTATTCTGAGGTTTACACAAATTTTTCAGCACTCTCCAACTGAGGCAAAAAGTTTTGCAATTGATGAAGCCGCATTTCCGCCCTGAACCGAAATTCTCTGCACAGAATGATCAAGTGACATGTACTTGTACAATGAAACTTTGTCACCCATTCTCACCCTGATCAGAAAGACACTGCCAACTGTGCCCGCATTGCTTAATTTGACACTGTGAGAACCGGCAGGAAGAACCCTGTTGACAGCAACATTTACCAGTCTTCCTCTGAGATCGAAAACATCGATCCTGACAGGCATCTTACTCTGAACTGAAAAAACCATGTTTCCATTCTTGAGAACAGAAAAATCCGAACTGACCGGTGAAATCAGAGGACGCACCACCGGAACAACCTGAATACTGTACTTCCCGGATGAATTGGTGATACTTCTGACATCTTTCCCCTCAAGAGTCACGATAACATCTTTGAGCACCGCTCCGGACTTGTTTGTGACCGTTCCCGAAAGGTCAATATCATATGCGGCTGCTGCGAAGGACACCAGAACCGGTACCAAAAACAATGCTTTTAACAGCATAACCCCTCCCTTATTTGTTTTCAAGTTGCATCATCTCCTCTTTGAGTTTTTCTATTTCATTTGTAATAGCCTTGTCCTTATGCATCATTTTTTCCCTCGTTTTCAGATAGTCAGATGAACCCAGGATTTTCTGCACCGTAGCCAGAGCATACTCCATGTCCTCTCTCAGCGCTCCGATATTTCTTTCGAAGAAAGTCGTTCTCTTGAATTCATCCGCAAATACCAGGAATTTATCTATTCTGTCTTTGTAACTGATCTGCTCGTTGTGCAAACTGTCAATTTCAGTCTGCTTTACAGATTGTCCCTTCCGGGCCGCATTTGTAACTCTTTCCGCAAGAAAAGCGTAGGAGATACGGTCACTTTCATAGCGCAGCTTTTCGGTATTCAGAGAATCCTCAAGCAGTCCGGGATAATTTCTCATTCTGTCTAACATCGGCCTGAGCAGAAGATCGGCCTGATCGTACTTTTTCTGCAGTATAAGACCATAAGCCTGGAGAAGGGCACCTTCACACTGCATTATAAACTTGCCGCTGGCCTGTGCCAGAGACTGTCCGGCCGCGACACAATCATTCCACTGACGGGCTTTAATGGCAGTCCATCCAAGCCCCAGAAGTGCATCAGGATAGTAGTAGCTCTCCGGAGGAACCATCCGCAACGCAGATACCGCTTTGGAAAGAGCATTTTCCTCATAAAAGATGTACCCCAGCAGAACAAGTGAACGGTTCACTATCTCCTTCTGCTCCCTAGTAACAACCTTCGATGCCACACAGTTCTCCAGACTCGCTGCCACTATGTGCATACCTGAATTAAGCAGTGCATGAGCAGTTGAAGAAGTGTGCTGTGCAAAAACATAGGCAGGATGGTCTCCCGGAACGATTTCAAAGTACTGAAGAGCCTTTCGGTTTTCCGATTGCCTCAGCTCTGTCTCCCCCATTATATAACATCCGTGAAAACGTATCGAATCCGGTACTCCTGGTTTGTTAAGCTCCACAAACTGGTTTCCAACCGCACTGAAAGCTCCCTGACGATAATAAATTCTCATGAGTCCCAGATCAGCCAGAGGGACCTGACTGCTCATGCCAAAGTTATCCTTCACGGATATGTAGGTCTTAATCGCTTCCTCCCGCATGTCCATTTCTTCAAGACAGGACCCGGCATGATAAGTGACTACGTCATTTTTATAGAAATCAGGAAACTCTGTCAGTATCCGCATGAAAAGAAGATAGGCATTCCAGAAATCTCCTTTGTAGTAAGCCTTCATTGCTCTGTTGTAAAGTTCATTGGCTGTAAGACTCGCAATTCTGGCTATCTTTCTGACCCGCATCTCCTCACGGCTTGATCCCACATCGGCACGGAAATATAGGGAGTGTGACGGCTGAAGGTTACTGCTGAGTTCATTGCGGTACTGGTAAAGCACCGAGCAATCCCTTCCGCCATTTACCTGAGGAACATTGATCTCCAGACCCAGCCCCAGATATTCTATTTTTCTGGAATCCCCGTAGTCTGTAAAGGCCCTCAGCGCAAAATATGGAAGCGGCCAGAACCCCGCCTGTATAAACATATCCCATTCAACCTTCTTTTCCTTGAGATAGGATTCGGCCTTTGACATGAAATCGGTAACATCGCACTGAAGATCCAACTCCAGTTTATTCTGCAAAAAAGCAGCATGATAAAGGGCTTTTATCTGAGATGAATGAGGCATTTTTTCAGTCAGATTCAGACTGGGAGCCACAACGTTCTGGAAAGTAAATCCAACCAGGTGAAACCCGAACAGCGGATGATAAAGCAATCGGTAGCTCACACCCAAATCTATCCCCAGTCCAAAAGACGGATTATCTCCGAAATTTTCCTGAAAGGCACCGTTTATATTCACTCCCACACACAGCCTCCCTATAGGATTTGAAGCAAAAGAGGCCATGAAAAGAAAGTTATTGTTGCTCACAGTGGTACTGTCTCTGAAAGACTCATCTGCAAACCCGGTAACATTGCGGCCGTTCTCACCTACAATGGTCAATCCAACCGAATTGTAAAGCCCAAGCGGAACAGTCGCACCCACTTCCCAGAGCTTTGATGCCTCATCGGGAGATACAGAACCCACACCCCTTATGGAGGTATAAACCTGTTCCATCATAAGCGCCGGGTTTGTAATCGGAGAGAAGTATTTGAAAAAGGTATGCCACTGATCAGAAAGAAGAAACTCGCCAGGAAGTCCATCAGCATAAACACTCCCATAAAAAGCCCCGGCAATCATACCCGCCCCCAATAAAAAACGGATCGATTTCCGAAATCTTCTATACAACAATCTTCCTCTTTTCATCTTTTATCCCGCTATTTTTTTTTCCCCGAAATGACGGTTCTTTTTACACCCAGCTTGTGCTTACTGGGAGCGTACTTTTTACCCTGGCTGTCCTCAATCGATACCATCGCCAGATAAGTCCCGCCACCCACAAGCCTGCCCTTCTCATTCCTCCCATCCCAGACAAAAGCAACACCCTTTGAACTCTCCGCAACATTCTTTCTCTCAATGCAGTTCACTACATTCCCCACTGCATCATATATAACCATTTTACCGGAAAGAGAGATATGACCCGCAAGTTTAAAGACCGGCTCGGCAATGACAATAAGCCCGTTTGTCTGCTTGATACCGTAGTAATTCCTTACCCGATTGGGAATAACTGAAGAGATTGGATCAAAGGGGTTTGACAGTGAGATAATTCTGTATTTGTTGTCCTGCTGCCCGAAAATCAGTTCCGAACGCCTGTTTGGAGAATCCTGAATATTCTTGGTATTATCCATCACTCCGGCAACAGGATTTATGGAGGCAGAGTCGGTTACCTCCGGAGACTCTTTTCCTTCTATCGAGATGATGGAAAACACGTGCTCATCAGGGGCGTTTCTCTTTACATGACGCAAATTCATGGTATATGTTTCATTCTTTACAGGATCATAGAAAGTAAAGGGCTGACTGCTCAAAGGAACAGGTACTTCTTCGGAGAACCTGGCTACAAGGGAATCGGTTCTCACCGCACCTTCTGTCTCACCCGGGATATATTTCACACTGATAAGTACCGGTGCCAGACTGTCAGCGATCGGAATTGCGCCTTTCTTTACCACACTTCCGTTTGGTGCCTCCGTGTAAGCCACTTTCAGAACATCCCTGTCGTCAACAGCAGTCCATGGCACAGTGCTCGACGGCTGCTTTACACCAATTGTAAACCCATTTTCTGTAGCAGTAAAGTCCTCACGAGTATATGAAAAGTTCCTGTAAGAGGGGAGTTCGACAGTCGAATAGAGCTCTTCAAGAAGCTGCGGGTCAGGTGTCCTGTCCATGGTCACTTCGATCACATCGATAAGGCCATCACCCGTGGTATCAAAATAGGCAGCGGTTATTAGACTGTACAGAAGATAATAATCGAGATTCCTGCGTACATTGCCGGGGTTTCTCTGAATGTTGCCGGAAAGATCGGCCACATCAGCCAGAGGATTGATATGGATCGAATCACCTTTCTTTACCTCCTGCAAACCGGCAACCGGTACGACGGAAAAAACAGCCCTGTTACTGTCGGTACTTATAAGAGAGAGTCGCAGCTTGAAGTCTTCGGTATCACCGGCGCCTCTCAGAAGAAACGGCTCCTGGCTCGAAATTTCAGCGATGTTTTCTGAAAACAACACCTCAAGAGTATCCCTCAGTGCTGACACTGCGTTATCATAATAGGTAGCCTTGAGAATAACCGGAGCCATGCTGTCGGCAAGAAGTTCACTTGTAAATGGGAACTCTCCACCGCTCGGAAGACCTGCCACTCTGTCAATCACAAGTCTCTCATCAGGAAAAAGCCCGGTAAACGGAGCCTCCAGCGAGGAAGATTCATTGAGAATTATATCAAAACCCTCAGCAGTAGAATCAACTGATTTTATGGAAACTCCACGTTCGGTATAAAGGCTGATATAGGGGGTTATGGCAGAGAGGTCTGCAGAAGAAAGCTTCTCTGCACCCTGAACAACCCTGATTATATCAGGATACCCGTTTGCATCACTGTCAATGTAACTGGCGATTCTCACACCGATTTCTCTCGGTTCTGCCACTTTTGAAGCTATCCTGACTGTATCCAGTGGAGCTTCGGGATTCCTGTAGATCGCTATCAGGCTGTCGGAGAAAGCATTCTGAAGAAGGTTATCATTTAGAGGCGATCCATATTCTCTGGTAAAGGTTGCGGAAAAATACTGACCCTGATTATCTGCATCCAGTACAAGAGAATCAGTGCCTTCGGCATTCCTGACCACGATCCTGGCACTTGTTAGCGCAAGCTCTGCAGGAGGATAAAACCTGACCTCGATTGTCTTCTGTGTCACCTCTATTGTCTGAGATGTGATATCAGAGTTCTGGTAATAGAATTTCAATACTCCCTGATTCCAGCACTCTTTCACAAGAGCATCAGGATTGTCACTCTGCATCACCACTGTGGTATAAGTGCCTGTTGCCACACTGTCCAGAGGAGAATTCCACCGCCATGTGTAGGAAATGTCCAAAGTTGTATATTGACCCGTAAGAGGGATCATCCTGGGCAGATAAGCAATGGAATCATCGAAGTTTTCGGTTGTGATTCCATTGATGGTGAGATTGACAGGAGTACTGGTGAAATATCTGGGACCTCCGTCCAGAGAAAGCTGCCCGACAAGTTTTGACGCCAGCTCAGACTCACTTCCAGCAGTTTTCCACACCTCACTGGATGGATTCCTGCTTGAATAACCGTTTTTGGCGATATTGACTGTCATTGAATCAATCTGTGCAGGAATAGGCTTGTTTACATTGATAAAAAACGCGGTAAATGTTGTGGGAAGATTCTCACCCTTAATATAATCGAACTCAAACCCGGCCCTCTCCTGATCTACATACTGTGAGATACCATCGGAGAGAAACACTATATATTGATCCTCTTTGGGATAGGAAGCAGAGAGAAACGCCTTGCGCGCAGCCTCAAGCCCCAGCGTTACATCTGTCGTGCCGTTATATCCCCCATCAAATCCCCAATAGTTAAGCCGTCCGGTAGGACTGTAATTCCCATTAAGTAAACGAAGGTTCCCTCCACCATCTGTATCACCAGGATTGCTGGCTATCTTTACAGCCCACTTCAGTTTCTCGACCGCGCTCATTCCACCCACTGATCTGTCAAGACGGGTAAGTGGAACGTATGAATCGTGCCATCTGGGATCAAGCTGCACAAAAAAAGGATCATCCTGGTGACTGTGAAGAAGTTGATTTGAAAAAACCGCTATTCCAACTTCTGAAGCGGGCGACTTTGCAAACAGAGTATCAATAAGGCTCTGGACCAGCCTGTACCTGATCCCGGTTGAATCCATGACACTCATGCTTCCGGAGTGGTCGATGACAAAAAACAGAGAGATAGTATCGGCAAGATTCAGATTAAAACCCTCATTGAAGGAATCCGGTGTACAGTGGAAAAACTTCTCACTCAACGCTACCACATTCTGCGCCACACGCATGGTGTCATTATTGTAATTTCCCGGACAATCAAGCCGTACTTTGCATACCTCAGCGCCGGAGGTAAATCCATAGAGAAAGCAGAATAGAATAACTGAGATCCTGGTTTTGTTAATCATCTCTTTACTCCAATACGTATTGTTTGTTTTCTGGAAACAGGCGGATCCTGGTTATCTGTCATACTGAGTATCGCTACATAAGTACCGGTCGATACCTTCCTGCCTTTACTATTGCATCCATTCCAGACATAGTAAAGTTTCCCATCCTTTTCCACCATCGGCATATTCTCTATAATGGGATTCTTTACCACATCGTAAATCGATGCCTTCCCGGAAAGCTTAACTCCGGGCCTGAATGTACCCTCCTCAGGCTCAACCATTATAACCATACCGGTGCTTTTCTGAGGAAGTGGTTTTTTGGCATCAGCGTATGCCTCCAGAACCACAGGAGGAATGGCATCACCGGGAGAGAAAGGATTGTTTATCACCCTGGGAATCAGATCATAAGGAACCTGTTTGAATGAAATCTGTACCCGCCGGTTGCGGTAGTTTTTCTGCTGATTGCCTGATTGGTCGCTTATTAACGCTACCGGATTTATCCACACGGAATCACCCACAGAAATGAGACTGCCGCCTTCCACCTGTCGAACCCTGGCAGAATAAGCTCTCCCGTCCTTGCTGAGATTTCCGTTTATGTCAAGATGCACCACCACCGAATCCCCGCCGGGTTTCCTGAACAGAAACGGCCTGGAACTTGAAAATGCACCCACCGGCTCAGAGAAGATCACCTGCACCGAATCACCTGTGGCACTTACCACAAGAAGAGCACTTATGATTACAGGCGCAACCCTGTCTTCTATGTTAATAGTACCATCAGCCACAAATCCCCCTGCAGGGAGCATACCCTGCCTTGTCACAATCACATCTTTACTGTTCACAGAAGTCTGTGGAATTACTGCGCTCTCTCTGACATAGTAAACCAGTCCGCCGGGAACATACACTATGGAATCAATACGGAATCCCCGGGAAGAAGGAAGAGTTATCAGTCCTGCCAAAGTACCAATGTCCTCAGGAGAAAACACACCGTTCACTCCCACGAAGATGCTGTCCACAAAGCCATCGGCATTCCGGTCATTATAGGTGGCCAGAGGGAATGTAATTGTTTTACTGATAGCAAATGGTACGGAAAGTCTGAGTGTGTCAAGAGGCAGTTTCGGATTACGGTAAATTACTATGATACTGTCGACCATCTCGTGCTGAAGAGTATTGTCGCCTCTTACCGGTTTTTTAATCTCACGAGGGAAAGTCTTCGACCAGTATGATGGTTTTAAATCGAGATTAAGGTTTTCCAGATCAAGAGTCGTACCCTGCTTGTTTGTCACCTGCACAGTAACAGACTGGTAATTGTAGCCACCCGGATCAAAACGGACCTCCAGGTTCTTCATCGTCTCATCCACAAATGTCACCCTCTGTACGCCATGGTAAAGAGAAAGCGATCCCCTCTGCCAGCATATCTTGGCCACATCGTAAGGCAGAACCGCGCCTTCTTTACGAACGACATATATCGTAGACACAGTCTGGGTGTCTTTCTGAGCACCGGTGTTGTTGTTTTTCAAATGATACTTGATTCTGATATTGAAACTGGTAGTACCGCTTGAAAGAGGGAATCTCTCAGTAAAAACAAATCCGCTGTCAGAAAGGCTGTCTGAGATGATGGAGTTTACAGCCATGGAAAGAGGTGTACCTGAAATGACAGTTAAAATCGGTTTTATCACATTTTTCATGAAAAGCGACATGAGGGCATTATAATCTGTTTTAAGTACCCAGATATCGCTCATAGGGTTTGAAGCAGAATAACCGTTATTCCGGACATTATCTGTTAAAGTCTGTAAAACCGGGGGAGGAACTCTTGCTGTGTCATTCAGATAAACCGTAAAGGTTGTAGGAGTATTCAAACCCTGAGAGAAATACTCCGGATCCTTGCCTCCATGCATTGAATTGTTATTGGGAGGATGAGGTATACCATCAGAAAGGAAAATGATAAACTGCCGCTCTTTTGGATTGCGGGCTGACTTCATAGCCTGAAGCGCAGCAGCAAACGCATTATTGATATTGGTGTTGCCTTCTGTATAAAACTGAGGTTTGTAAACCAGATCAACGGCTTCCACATTACCGCGGTTATCTGTTTCTACATACTTGACAACCGTATCTGTTGCAAGAATCGATTTTAATGCCTGCAAACCAGTCGTATTGCCCTTTACCCTCTGATTTAGCTGCAGCAGAGGCATAAACGATTGATCACCCTGACCCTCCAGCGGTACAAGAAGGTTGTTATCACGATGATCGAAATAAAGCACCTCTCTGAAAACAACCAGACCGATTTCCGCATCAGGATGAACTTTGTAAATTGTATCGATAAGATCGTGGGTGACTTTAAATCTGCTGCCGTAAGTATCGTTTCCCGGGAACGTATTCCCCCATCCCATCATGCTGTAAGAATGATCGATGATAAAAACAATTGAGGGAGGAGCACTGCCGTCAACAACACCCTCGATTATCCGGGCAGGATCGCATGTGTAAATTTTCGATGACAGCGCGATAACCTCAGGAGGAACATAAATCGTATCTTTATCAAGATTCTCAGGGCAGGTTTGAAGATACAATTCACAAGCTTCCTGAGCCATACCCGAAATACAAATGGTTGCTATAAAAGCCCAGAAAACCGACATCCTGCAAGTGAGCCGGTTCAATCGATTCACTTTCATATTTTTAATTTCCCCTGAAGAGTTTATAACCATCCCTCACCCCTGATATACTCTCTACCTTTATGATACATACCGAATCATCAGAATCCCTACTGAATAAAAGAGAGAAATACAGCAGAAAAAAACCGCAATCGGCATCCCGATAGTCCACATCACAGCACACTTCTTTAAACATCAGACTACACCAACACCAAGGTGAAGCATTTTTTCAATGGGGATCTGCAACATTTTCCATCTTTATTAAAAAGCGGAAAAATATCAGTGGGTACCGGTTCTCCCTGTTTCATACTACCCCCCCCCCAGCCAGTTAAACATCTACCTTGGTTCAGGATTCCTTGAGGGAAAAAGTGCTGTTTGGTATATAATAATAATATTAACAGCCCTCTGCACAGAAAAAGCCTTCCCCAGGGCAATGTTTTTTCCAGCTTTCCTGTTTATTAGAATTTCAGGGTTGCAGCTACAACGATCACATCCAATCTTTCCAGAATTACAACCCTGGTAGCAGGGTTCAGGGAAGAACAACAATGACAACACCTGGAGGAAATGTTGGCACTTTTAAAGGAGAAGAAAACCTGAATATCGATGTTTTCAGATTCCCTTTATTTCAGGGAGATTTCTGTGTTAAAAGTCTCTTACCCTGCGATTATCTTCATTGCCAGTACCAAACCAGTTCCAAAAAGAAACGCAAAAAGAAGCACTGTACTGCGCAGTGGATTTGACTCATGTTTTATTTCAGGAATAAGATCAGCCGATGCAATGTAAATGAAACTTCCGGCTGTAAAGGGAAGCAGAAAGGAGATATCAAAAGTTCTGGAAAAGAGATAAGCTGCTATGCCTCCGGGTACAATTGTCAGTGCAAAGGCAAAATTCAGTACAAGAGCCTTTTTCTTATTCCATCCGCCATGTACCAGAATCCCGAAATCCCCCAGTTCCTGGGGGATCTCATGCGCCGCCACCACCAGAGCAGTAATCAATCCTGCTTCTCTGCTTATAAAAAATGAACTTCCAATTGCCATACCATCGATGAAATTATGCAGTCCATCAGCAATTAATACCATGTAGGTGACCGGCTTGCGTGAAAAAAAATGGTGAGGAGGAAGTTCATGGCTGTGATGCCAGTGAAAAAACTGCTCTATAATAAGGAAAACCACAAAACCAGAAAGAACCCAGACAAAAACTTTAAGGTTCAAACCATTCTTTTCTATGGATTCCATCAACAGATGAAAAAACGCGCCACCTAAAAGAGATCCAGCAGCAAAAGACACCAGAACAAGCAGTATTTTGTGGAGAAAAGCCTCTTTGATCAACAGAGTAATAAGTCCGGCCCAGGCCAGCAGGCTTATAAGCAGAGTTGTAGCAACTATCAGTAACATGGATAGTCGTTAACCTCAATTATTTGTTTTCCGGGCCGGTGTCTGCATCTGCGTTTTCCCCTCTCTGCGCTTGAACAGAAGTCGGTCGAAAACAAAAAATGTAAGCGTAACCGTTACCACACCCGCTATCGCTGATCCCAGAAAAACCCCTCCGCCAAGAGCTTCTATCCCGGCTACTATGCCCAAAGTAACAAGGTAGTTGAATGCTATCAGAATGATAAACTGTATTACTTCTCTCTTTTCAGTTCCGGTCTTCTTTGCCTGAAAAACACCCAGCTTGTTTATGAGGAAATAAATAGTCATCGCAGAACCATAGGAGATCGATACACTCAGGAGATGATGCCATTTCAGGATATCGTTAAACAGATAAAGCATTCCTATGTATATAAGTCCGGTTATGCCGGAGCTTAAAAGATATAATATGACTTTTTTCATATTACTGACAGAGAGAGCAAATATCGAGACATTACAGGGCTCTGCTTACAATATTGGTAAACTTTAATAAATTCTGACACAATATTTCCATTGTTTCCGCTAATACTACAGTTAGAAAACAGCATAAATCGCCTTCCAGACAACTTCTCCGTGGCATGTTGATTTTTCTTTATATATATTAAGGTTTCCCTTAACAAATCAGGAGTGATAATGACTGTAAAGGATATTTTCTCTTTTTTGAAGGAAGTTCCCCTATTTAAGGATTATCAGGATATAACTTTAAAAAAGATTATCGACGAATCACAGATTATCACCTTCGAATCTAACGAAGCCATAATTGAATACGGCAAAGAAGGCAGATTTTTAGGTATTCTCATAGAAGGAACTGCAGAAATTTCTATCAGAGATAACAGCGGAGAAAGCCATCAATTGATGACTCTGAAGGCTGGTGATGTTTTCGGGGAAATATCAATGATGACTGGTGAAAAGAATCCCGCTGATGTAATCGGAATAAGCCGATGCAAAGCTATTATTATTCCGCAGGCAATTTTCTCATCAGAAATGCTCATCCATCCTTCTACAGTTCGCTATCTCTCCAGAATCATCACAGACAGACTTAAAAACAGCCCTCTGGCACAGGGCAATAAAGATTTCCAGGATCCCTCTTTCCGTAAAAGTGAGGATCCCTACGGCTTCAGGCTCGAAAGCAAAACCCCGGAAAAGATACTTGTAATAAATTGTGGCTCCTCATCTCTGAAATATCATCTGTTTGACACCAGTGATGAAAAACGGAACGCTTTTGGAAGCGTGGAAAAGATTGGAGAAAATGGTACCAGACACACCATTCATCTCAACTCCACCCATAAGACTAAAGATCTGCCCAAAGGTGATCATGCAGCTGCTTTTGCATCGATGATTGAGGAACTAACCAGCTCATCTGTAATTAAAAGCAAAGACGAGATTACTGCTGTTGGCCATAGAGTAGTGCATGGAGGAGACAGATTCAGCGGAGCAGAGGTAGTCACAGAGGATGTGAAAAAGGCTATAGCGGAACTAGGTGCTTTCGCCCCCCTTCATAATCCCGTTCACCTGATTGGAATTGAAGAAGCGCAGAAAACATTCCCCGGAGCAGTTCATGTAGTAGTGTTTGACACTGCTTTCCACCACACCCTGCCCCCTTACGCATTCCTTTACGGGCTTCCGTATCAATACTACGAACAGTACAAGATCCGAAAATACGGTGCTCACGGAACATCACACTCCTATGTAGCATTGAAAGGATCTCAGGCTATCAAGCGCCACTTAAACGAACTGGAAATAATCAGTTGTCATCTTGGAAACGGCTCATCTGTTTGCGCGATCGATCATGGACGCTCTGTTGATACCTCTATGGGACTGACTCCTACCGAGGGTTTAATAATGGGAACCCGGTGCGGTAATATTGATCCTGCCGCTCTGGTTTATATAATGAAAACCGATAATCTGAATGTACAGGAAGCCGAACACATGATCACTCGTCAGAGTGGCCTTCTGGGCATTTCCGGTATATCCAATGATATGCGTACTATCGATCAAGCTGCGCAGGAGGGTGATCACAGGGCTTTGCTGGCCATTAGGACATATTGCTATCAGATCCGGAAATATATAGGATCATACATAGCGGTGATGGGTGGACTTGACTTGCTTATTTTCACAGGCGGTATTGGACAGGGCAGCTCCAGCGTCCGCAGTTTTGCCTGCCAGGGGCTGGGGTACCTGGGAATCCAGATTGATGAGGAGAAGAACCGCAAAGCTAACGGATTTACTGAAGTATCCGATATTTCAACGGATGATGCCCCGGTAAGAACACTTGTGGTCCCCACAAATGAGGAACTCATGATTGCCAGAGAAACTCTCAGGGCACTGGGTAAACACCGTACAACCCGGATTATAACCAGTACACCCAGAGATGTGCCGATCGAGGTCTCCGCCCACCATGTTCATCTCTCACAGGAGCATGTCGAGGCGCTCTTCGGTAAAGGGCATAAGTTAACAAATGAATCTGAGCTGTCTCAGCCGGGTCAATATGCCTGTGCTGAAAAAGTCACTCTGGTCGGCCCGAAGGGGAAAATCGAAAGGGTAAGGGTACTTGGCCCTGCCAGAAAGGAAACGCAGATTGAAATCTCCATGACCGAGCAGTTCAAACTCGGCATTCATCCACCGGTAAGGGAATCAGGGGATATCAAGGATACTCCGGGAGTCACTCTGGTAGGCCCTGCCGGTTCAGTGACAATTGAAAGAGGCGTTATCTGCGCCCAGCGCCATATCCACATGACACCCGCGGATGCACTGAGCATGGGTCTTGTTGACCGCTGCATGGTGAGAGTCAGTGTCGACAGCCCCGGAAGGAATCTGATATTCGGTGATGTCGTGGTCAGAGTACACCCCTCATTCCGCCTGGCGATGCATATCGATACCGATGAGGCCAATGCGGCCGGAATAAAAACCGGAGTGAAAGGGATAATCGAAGGTATTCAGAATGAGCTTGTCTGAGATCTGAATACATGCTTGCAAAGGTATAACCTCCAGTGGTGACAATTGTCCTTTGCAAGCAACATCTTTTCCTCCACTGCGAAGCAGGAATCCAGTCCTGCTCAATTGTTTAAGGACTTACCCTGGTTAATTTTTAGTCACTAACATTCCTTCAGGTTTGTCTTATGAAAAGACATATCAACTTTTGTTTATTTACAAATTATACTACCGGAATAAACCCCATCAAATGTCAGTCTTAAAACATAAACCCCGTCAGAACCGTTCTTCTGAAAAGTCAATAATGAAATCAGGTATAATAGCAGAAGTTATTTGTTTTACCCATTTAAGCTGTGGCAGGTTGGAATATCCAAAGCCATCGAGCATAAACATATCACAGAAAAAATAGGAAAGTCTATTAATTCACCATACGCTACCAATATCATTTTCACCCATATTCACATTATCAGCACTTATCCCGATATTGCTCTCCCCACCTTGGATCAGCGAGGCAAAAAATCTATTTTTATAATCTTTTCTCTCTCTTCTACACAAGGAAAAAACCAATGAAACAGGAAGCGCTGAAATACCATGAATCGGGTCGCAGGGGAAAGATAGAGGTAATAGCCACCAAACCCTGCAAAACTCAGAAAGACCTCTCTCTGGCATACACTCCGGGAGTGGCCGAACCATGCCGGGAGATCCAGAAAAATCCCGATGATGCCTATCGTTACACGATAAAAGGGAACCTGGTCGCAGTGATCTCCAACGGCACCGCTGTCCTGGGTCTGGGTGACATCGGCCCCCTGGCCGGTAAGCCGGTCATGGAGGGTAAAGGGATACTGTTTAAAAGGTTTGCAGATATAGATGTGTTCGATCTGGAAATAAACTCTAAAGATCCGCAGGAAATAGTCAGGATAATAGAGTGTCTGGAACCGACTTTCGGTGGAATAAACCTCGAGGATATCAAGGCTCCGGAATGCTTTTACATCGAAGAGGAGCTGAAAAAGCGGATGTCTATTCCGGTTTTCCATGATGATCAGCACGGAACAGCTATTATCTCCGGAGCTGCACTTCTAAATGCCGCCGAGCTGCAGGGAAAAAAGCTTTCAGAAATGAAAGTGGTCTTTTCCGGAGCCGGAGCAGCCGCAATCTCCTGCGCAAATCTCTATGCAGCTCTGGGTGTAAACCGCAAAAACATTCTCCTGGTTGACAGCAAGGGAGTTGTTTACAAGGGAAGAAAAGAGGGGATGAACGGGTTTAAGGAGGCATTTGCAGTTGAAACCTCAAAAAGAACCCTCTCAGAGGCAATGGAAGGAGCAGATCTGTTTGCAGGTTTAAGCACAGGTGGACTTCTTAAACCGGAGATGGTCAAAAGTATGGCTGATCGTCCGATAATCTTCGCCATGGCCAACCCCGATCCGGAGATAGGCTACAATGAGGCCAAAAGTGTCAGGGATGACCTGATTATGGCTACCGGGCGTTCCGATTATCCAAATCAGGTGAACAATGTCCTTGGTTTTCCATTCATCTTCAGAGGCGCTCTCGATGTGCGGGCATCGACAATAAACGAAGAGATGAAAATTGCGGCCACGCACGCACTCGCATCACTTGCAAAGCAGGGCAATATTCCCCGGATAGTTCTGGATGCCTACGGGCTGGAGTCACTCTCCTTCGGGCCTGAGTATATTATTCCAAAGCCGATGGACCCGAGAGTTCTTGTCGAGGAGAGTCTTGCAGTTGCCAAAGCAGCAATAGAAACAGGCGTGGCACGAATTCAAATTGACCTGACGGAATATCGCGGGAGGCTGGAGAGACTTTCAGAAACCATAAACAGCCACTGAAACAGGTTTTTATGTCAAAGGTGATTCAATACAGTACCATCGTGGCGGAAGTGAAAAAACTCTGCCTTCAGGCGGCATTCTTTCTCCCCTGTGACACTCTGACCGCACTTGAGCAGTCCTTATCCAGAGAGGAATCCACTGCCGGAAAATCATTTCTTGAACAGTGTCTGAAAAATGCAGCACTGGCAAGGTCGGAATCATTACCGCTTTGTCAGGACACCGGCTCTGCAATTTTCTTTGTCAGCCTGGGATCAGGGGTTTCAATCGAGGGAGGAATTCTCCCGGATGCGATAAATGAGGGCGTAAGAGCAGGCTACAGGGAGGGATGCCTCAGGAAATCAATAGTCAAGGACCCTCTTTTTGAGCGGGTCAACACAGGTGACAACACACCTGCTCTGATTCACCTTGACGTAGTCAATGGAGACTCCCTCACCGTCACTCTCCTTCCCAAAGGCGGCGGTTCAGAAAACATGAGCGCGCTGGCGATGCTGAAGCCTTCTGACGGCAGAGAAGGTGTTATTGATTTCACTGTCTCCACAATCATCAAAGCCGGGGGGAATCCCTGTCCTCCGGTCGTTGCAGGAGTGGGACTGGGCGGAACTGCGGATAAAGCTGCTTTCTTAGCCAAGAAAGCACTTCTAAGGCCCATTGGATCGCCAAACCCCGACTCCCGCTATGCAGAGATGGAACAGGAGATTTTGACAAAAATAAACAATTCCGGTATCGGCCCCCAGGGTCTTGGAGGCAGGATAACCGCACTGGCCGTGCATATCGAGACCTTCCCCTGCCACCTGGCATCGATGCCTGTAGCTGTCAACCTTAACTGTCACTCAGCACGTAAAGCAACATTTGTTCTATAGGATTTCTCATGAAAAAAATCACCACCCCGCTTACCGATGAGAATGTCCGCTCCCTGAGAGCCGGCGAGGAGGTGCTTCTGAGCGGAACAATATACACTGCCAGGGATGCAGCACATAAGCGGCTTATCTCCCTTCTGGATAGAAAAGAGAGTCTCCCCCTTGACCTGTCCGGGCAGATCCTCTATTATACCGGTCCCACTCCATCCAGACCAGGCAGGGTGATTGGAAGTGCCGGTCCGACAACCAGTTCCCGGATGGACAAATACACCCCTCAGCTTCTCTCCTCAACCGGGCTTAAAGGGATGATCGGCAAGGGAAGCAGAAGTGATGATGTCATAAGGTCGATGGGGGAAAACTGCTGTGTTTATTTCGCGGCAGCAGGAGGTGCAGGGGCTCTGCTTGCAGAACACATAGAAGCAGCGGAAACTGTGGCCTACAGCGATCTTGGTCCGGAAGCTATTTACAAACTGGGAATCAGGGATTTTCCTCTCATAGTTGCGATCGACTGCTTCGGGAACAACCTTTACCTGGAAGGGCCCCGCAGGTTCAGAAACAGCGGGTAAAAGCCGCTACTGCAGACACTCCCTGACAGCTTTCACCACATCCGCCACATCATCATCTGTCAAAGCAGCCGACAGCGGAATCGAAAGTGTGGTATCCCCCACCAGTTCAGAAACAGGAAAATCACCCCGTTTATAATTGTATGTCTGGCTGTAATACGGGTGCAGATGAAGTGCAGTGTAATGCACACCGGTACCGACATTTTTTTCGTAAAGCGCCTGTATCAACTGATCTCTGTCAAGCGGAGATTCCTTTTTCACCCTGAGGGTGTAAAGATGGCGTGCATGTCTTTTCTCCGCCTCATCTATTACCGGAAGTTCGACCGGAAGTTCCCTGAGTTCCTCATCATAGATTTTCCAGATCTCCCTTCGCCTGACCAGATTACTCTCCAGTTTCCTGAGCTGATGCAGTCCGATCGAAGCCTGCAGATCGGTCATGTTGTATTTGAAACCAGGCATTATCACCTGGTAATGTTTGTATCCTTTGTCTGAAAAACGCGACCAGGCGTCTTTGGACATCCCGTGCAGGGCGTAGACTTTAATTTTATCGAGCAACTCCTGGTTTTCCGATGTCACCATGCCGCCTTCGACAGTGGTCATGTTTTTGGTGATGTAAAAACTGAAGCAGGTGATATCCCCAAGATGCCCCATCTTTTTGTTTTTGTAAACAGCCTCGATTGCATGCGCAGCATCATCGATAATGATAAGACCATGCTCATCGGCAATTTTCCGTATCGAATCCATGTCAGCCAGATTACCGTATAGATGAACAGGAATGACAGCTTTTGTTCTTGGAGTGATAAGCCTTCTTATTTCATCAGGTGATATGGTCATTTCAGGAATACTGATATCCGCGAAAACAGGACGAGCCCCGGCATGGATCACAGCGTTGGCTGTGGCACAGAAAGTGATATCAGGAACTATCACCTCATCACCGGGTCCGATTCCGGCAGCAAGCATCGAGAGATGAAGGGCAGCAGTGCAGGAGTTGACCGCCACACAACTGCTCATCCCGATGTATTCGGCGAATTCCTTCTCCAGCCGATGGGTCTTGGGGCCTGTCCCAAGCCACCCCGAGCGCATTGTGTCAACTACCTCGTCTATCTCCTCCTGACCAATGCAGGGACTCCCGAAAACCAGAAATTTATTACGCATGCGGCCTTCCCGGGAAAAAAACTGATTCCTTTTTTCCCGATTTACATTTTCCAATCTGTCTTCTCAGGACAGCAATTTACGGGCAGTCTCAATCTGACGGCATACACTTTCCCTGCCCGTTCCTCCTGCCACAAGACGTCTGCTGATAGATCCCTCAAAGGAGAATACCTCTGTCACGTCATCTTCAAAGAGATCGGAGAAAGTCCTGAGTTTTTCCAGAGACAGCGTAGTCAGCGGAGACCCGCTCTCTACACAGAAAGCGACTATTCTGCCCACAACCTTGTGAGCCTGTCTGAAAGGCATTCCTTTGCGTGCAAGATAATCGGCAAGTTCGGTTGCCAGCAGAAAAGGATCGAGGTCACCTTTCATCCTTTCTCTCCTTATAGAGAGAGTTGCGATCACCTGAGACATTACATTCAATACAAGAAGGATCTGATTTACACTGTCAAAAAGCGGTTCTTTATCCTCCTGAAGATCCTTATAATATGTCAATCCTACCCCCTTGAGAGTAGTTGCGAATCTCGTGTAATTTCCTATAAACCTCCCGCTTTTCCCTCTTATCAGTTCGAGAGAATCGGGGTTTTTCTTCTGAGGCATCATGCTTGACCCGGTCGACCAGGCATCATCGAGTTCCACAAATCCGAACTCCCTCGATGACCAGATAATCAGATCTTCGGCATAACGGCTGAGATGAATGGAAAGGGAGGCAATTGACGAAAGGGTTTCAAGGAGAAAGTCTCTCGATGACACCGCGTCAATACTGTTCTGAGATGCAGTCGAGAAATCCAGGTCCTCAGCCAGTTTTTCCCTGTCTACATTAAACCCGCTTCCGGCCAGCGCACCGGAACCAAGGGGCATAATATCGGTTGAGAGTCTGGCATGATGGAGACGGCTTTTTTCACGCTCCAGAAGGAAAAAAAGGGAAAGCCAGTAATGGGCCAGAAGTATGGGCTGTGCCTGTTGAAGATGTGTGAACCCGGGCATAATTATATCGGCATCTTTTTCCGCACGTCCAAGCAATGATTTCTGCAGATCAGAAACAGCCTCGATTATCTGCTCTATCGCTTTTTTCGTGTAAAGTCTGGTATCAGTAGCAACCTGGTCATTACGGGAGCGTCCGGTATGAAGCCTGGCTCCCAGGTCTCCTATACGTTCGATAAGGACTCTCTCCACAGCCATGTGAATATCTTCATCCTGCGGCAGAAATTCGATCTTTCCGTTGCGGTAATCCTCAAGAATACTCTCCAGTGCAGTCCTTACCTGCTCAAGCTCTTTTAAACTGAAAATTCCTGTGCCGGCCAGTGCTTTAGCCCAGGCGATACTCCCTGTTATGTCTTCCTCTATAAGTGCACGGTCAAAAGGAAGAGAGTTATGGAATTGTTCCATCAGTTTGTCAGATGCCTTGCTGAACCGTCCATCCCACATTTTCATAGTGAAATTCCCTTCAGTTTCATCTGCAGGCAGCATTTTCCATCCCACTCATTTTCATCGAGAGAAAACGCAAGTGAGATGGTTTCTGCCCCGCGTAAATCGTTAATCCTGTCACCGAAATTGAAACCTATAGCATCCATCACTACTCCCCCGCCGTTCACAGCCAGCTTGAGATGATTACTGCCGACTATTCTGGGAGGGTATTTGTGTTTCAAGTCACGGCAGAAAAGAACCGGCCGCATGTTACCGGGGCCAAAGGGCTCCATCTGCTTTACGATGCGATAAAATTTCTGAGAAATCTGAGGGAGATTGACCTCAGCATCGGCTACTACCGAGGGTACCAGGTCCTGAGGACTGATAAGCGAGCCTACCACCTGGTTGAATCTTTCTCTGAATGCATCGATGTTTTGACTTTTAATACTGAGTCCCGCTGCCGCAGAGTGTCCTCCGAATCCATCCAGAAGATCCGAGCAGGCATTCAGTGCATTCAACAAATGAAGTCCGGGAATGCTCCTTCCCGACCCCTTGGCACTACCGTCAGGACCAATGGACAGAAGCACAGCAGGGCGATAGAATTTTTCCACCATCTTCGATGCCACTATACCTATTACTCCGGCGTGCCAGGACTCGCTCCCAATGACAAGCGCGAAGTCTTTCTCCGGGTCGCAATTGTTCATAACCCAGTCGGCTGCTTCCTCAGCTACACTGGTGTCAAGCGCCCGCCTCTGCAGATTAGCCCCACGGAGTTCAGCAGCAAAATGAGATGCGTGATCAGGGTTATCAGTAAGCAGCAACTCAGCCCCGATTGTCGGATCTCCGAGCCGCCCCGCAGCATTAATACTCGGAGCCAGACCAAATACAACCTGAGAGGTGGAGATTTTCTTCCCGGCAAGTCCCTGTTGTGCGATAAGAGCCTTAAGTCCTTCATTCCTCGTTTCCTGCATCATCCTGAAACCCAGACTGGCAATCACCCGGTTTTCCCCTGTAAGAGGTACAATATCGGCTGCAGTCCCCAGTGCTGCCAGATCCAGATATGGTCCCCACAGTTCCTCTCCTCTTCCGGTAGCAGCAGCCAGGCCCTGACAGAGCTTAAGAGCTACCCCCACGCCTGCAAGCACAGGATCGGGATACCCGCAGCCCTCTATTTTAGGATTGAGAATGGCAAAAGCAGGAGGAGTGCTTTTTCCGGGTTCATGGTGATCGGTGATAATCATGTCAATGCCATGCTTTTTTGCGGCCTCGACCTCCTTTGCCGCTGTAATGCCACAATCAACAGAGATGATAAGCTTTGTTCCGGAAGCGGCAATGCGCTCTATTCCTGATCTGGAAACTCCGTAACCATCAGTCAATCTGTTCGGAAGAAAATAGAAACAGTCGGCCCCAAGGGTACGCAGTACTCTTATAAGAATCGCAGTCGCCGTGATCCCATCGACATCGTAGTCACCATAGACAGCGATTTTCTCTTTCTGTTCAATACCCCGCAGTATTCTCTTTACAGAGACATCCATCTGCCTGAAAAGGAATGGGTCATGAAAATGGGTCATGTCCGGGCGGAAGAAAGCCTTGCAGGCTTCGAAAGTTTCAAGTTTTCTACCCGCCAGAATTGCAGCAATGGCATCAGAGACGTTCAGTTCTGTTTTCAGCCGGTTGACAATTTCTGAATCGACCGTTTTGACTGTAACCCGTTCTCTTGGCGTTGCCAGCCAGGTCATGAAACCTTTGCTCCTGACACAGCTTCTTTTTCCGGTTGCAGAATCACAAGCGACCCATCCGTATTTCTGGCCGCAAGAAGCATCCCTTCGGACTTCAGACCGAAAAGGGACGCCGGTTTCAGATTGGCAACAACCACTACCTGCCGTCCTGTAAGCTGCTCAGGAGAATAATGCTGTGCCAGACCAGCTACGATCTGCCGCTTTTCGTTGCCTATTTCCACCTGAAGTTTCAGAAGTTTATTCGATTTTTCCACTTTCTCGGCACTCTTGACTACAGCAATTCTCAGGTCAAGGCTTTTAAACTGATCTATGTCGATAAGTCCCTGCTCATTCTGTTCCTTTTTGACTACTGCAGTAAAAAGCGGTGCGATGTCTTCTGTCTCCAGAGGTTTCACGAGCTTTTCGGTTGCATCGAGTGGTTTATTTTTGATAGAAAACCGGTAATCTTTCCAACTGAAAACCTCCCCAAGCTGTCTCTCCACTCTTGCTGACATTTCAGGAGTAATCGGCTTGAGGAAAACCGCTATGGCTTTGATCAGATTGACACATGTCACCATCACCTCTGCGGCTTTTTCTTTGGAGGTCTTTATAAGCTCCCATGGCTTGCTGTCCTGGTAATACTTGTTTCCAAGACTTCCCAGTGCGTGAACCTTCTCCACAACCGATTTGAACTCACAACGATCGTAGTATCCACTGATCTCGTTTGCAGCCTCATCCACTATCGTTGCCACAGCTTCATCCCAGTGCACATCAGGGACTCTCTTTTCGAAATACCTGTCGCAGAAAACGAATGTCCTGTGGTGAAGGTTTCCGATATTGTTAGCGAGAGTTGTGTTGACTTTATTTATCAGTTCATCACCATTGAGATCTATATCGGCAGTATTTGGCATGAGTTTGGAGCCGAAATAGAATCTAAGGTATTCAGGGGCCTGAGGATGTTTTACCTTGTCAAGGAACTCCCTGGCAAGAATAAAAGTCCCTCTTGATTTGGACATTTTCTCACCGTTTATATTGAGAAAGCCATGGACCATTATTCTGGATGGAAGATTGAAGCCGGAGTTTGTAAGCATGACAGGCCAGAACAGCGCATGAAAATAGACTATATCTTTACCTATGAAATGAACTATTTCCGTTCCGCTCCCATGCCCCCAGTAGTCCTCAAGCCTCTGTCCTGTATCTTTGCACCACTTTTCGGTAGATGAGATATAACCCACAGGAGCATCGAGCCACACGTAGAAATATTTGTCTTCTGTGCCCGGGATTTTAAACCCGAAATAAGGCCCGTCACGGGAAATGCACCATTCTCTCAAATCATTTATCCACGATTTGACAAAATTGCGCATATCCTCCTGCAGCACATCTTTGCTGATAAAATCTCTCAGAAAGCTCTCGCATTTGGAAAGCTGTACATAGAAGTGACTCGATTTTTTCAGTACCGGTACTTCTCCGCAGATAAAACAGCGTGGTTCACACAGTTCTGTGGGTTCGTATGTAGCCCCGCAGGCTTCACAGACATCACCGTATTGATTTGGTGATTTACATTTTGGGCAAATCCCCATAATAAAGCGATCCGGAAGGAAACGCTTGTCTTTTTTGCAGTAATACTGATCGAGTTCCCGTTCAACGATCAGCCCGTTTTTCCGGAGATTATCGTAAATCAATTCAGCATAGTGTCTGTTTTCTTCGGAATTGGTTGTATAGAATATATCAAAAGAGATGTTAAAACCGGTGTAGTCCCTCAGATGACCTTTTCTGGCCTCATCGACAAGCTGCTCAGGGGTGATTCCTCTTTTTATGGCGGAGAGTTCAATCGGGGTACCATGGGTATCATCCGCACAGATATAAACTGCCTGGTTGCCCAGGAGCTTTTGATATCGCACAAAAACATCTGTCTGAACAGCTTCAAGCAGATGTCCCAGATGAATATCATTGTTTGCATAAGGTAATGCACTTGTAACCAGAAACCGCTTTTCTCCTGAATTGTCTTCAGGTGACATTTTCCACTGTTCCTTTCTTCAGTTCTTCGGGAGTCAACCATTCCTGCCCCCCGTCTTCATAATGTAACAACCCTTTATTCTGGAATATGTTGATGTAATTTAGAATACCTCTCTTACCGTTCAGAGTGATGCGGCTGCCCAGAGGTGGAAATTTCCTGAAAATCTCAAGATAAGCCTCATCCTCGTAGCGCAGACAGCAGAGGAGACGCCCGCAGTTTCCGGAGATCTTGGATGGGTTAAGTGCAAGCTGCTGATCTTTGGCCATCTGGGTAGTGATCTGCTCAAACTCAACCAGAAATGCGCTGCAGCACTGTTTCCTTCCGCAGATTCCATAGCCGCTGATCCTCTTTGATTCATCCCTGACACCTATCTGACGAAGTTCGATTCTTGTACGGTAAATAGATGCCAGATCCTTGACAAGCTCCCTGAAATCGACACGCTGCGCAGCAGTGAAATAGAAGGTGATCTTGCTTCCGTCGAATTGAATCTCTACATCGACAAGCTTCATATCCAGCTTGTATTCTTTGATCTTTTCCTTACAGGTCTTGAATGCGCTTTTTTCTTTTTCCTTATTCTTCTCCATTATTTCGAGATCATGTTCAACGGCTTTTCTAATAATACTCCTGGTTTCGCCCTTACCCCGCTTCAGCCTGACAAGAGAGCCTACTAATGATGCTTTCCCGAGATCCTGACCCCGCTCAGCTTCAACTATGACATACTCTCCCTCAGCAATTTCAAGGTCATTACGGTCGCGGTAGATAGCACGGCGTTCCCCCTTGAATACAACCTCGACCAGCTTACTGTTTTTTGCCATTCAATATCTCCATTACAGAAATTGCGAAATTTACAAGTACAAGTGAAACACTGACCCTGACACGTATCTGCCCTAAAGCTTTCTCGCATTCCAGAACCAGCTTCTCCATCCCTTCCGGAGTATCAGCGTTCTTCAGATCCAGGGCTGGAATTCCCCGGCTCATAATATAGTTTTCAGTACCATTGAGCTTCCGGAAAAAAGAGCTTCTGATATGATTCATCAATTGAAGGAACATGCCTTCACAGTTCCCGAAATTGTCAGCCTGATCGATCCTGTCAATCATCCGGGCTACCGAATTCCAATCCTGCGCACAGCAGTATTTCCAGAATTCCATCGCCTCAGCAGTTATCTCATCCTGAGGATTCTCCCAGAGATTAATCGCCTCTCCAATCGACCCGGTGTAAATTACTGTCTCAAGCCGTGGATCATCAGAATCAATACCATAACGGGAAATCAGTTCAGATCTTATAATCTCCGGCGGCAGAAAAGAAAATCTCACAATCTGACAGCGCGATATGATAGTTGGTAAAACAGCATGAATCCGCTCGGTCATTAAAATCAATGTTGAACCAGCTGGCGGTTCCTCAAGGGTCTTGAGCATGGCATTGGCAGATTCCTTTTTCATCAGATCGACCCCGTCTATGATCACTGCATTCCTGTCACCCTCCAAAGGTCCTCGCATTACAGCATGATTAATCTCCTTTAGCCATTCCAGAGATATCGAGGGAATTCCTGAGGAATCGCGCGGAGCATACGGATTGTCAACCCTGTCTTTGACACTCTTTGAAATATGCTGCCATCCGGCATCACTGAGCTTTCCGTCCGAGCGATGCTCTTTCTGCAAAACAACAGGCATCAGCGCGTGAAAATCGGGATGAGCATAGTTGCGTATCTTGCGACAGGATTCACACTCCCAGCAAGGGCGGTTTTCACTGGAGGTGCATAAAAGCGACATCACAAGATCAATACCGGCAGCGAATTTTCCGGTCCCTCTTTCACCGCAGAAAAGAAAAGCATGCCCCAGAGTACCCTTCTGAAAAGCGGAGTCCAGAAATTCCTTCACCCTCTCCTGCCCGGCAAGGTTTCTCCAAATTATAGATGACATTTATTTTCCTGCTCCTTCAAGCCATTCCATCGGATTGAGTGAACTGGTGGATTTTCGTATCTCGAAATGAAGTTTCTCTCCGCCTAAAGATCCAGAATCTCCAACATGACCCAGAACCGTTCCCAGACTTACTTCCTGATCGAGATCAACATTTATCTTATCGAGGTGGGCATAAATAGTAATATACCCGTCGGAATGATCCACTATAACAAGCCTCCCAAGCCCCCTCATCCATCCTACATGGATCACGGTCCCTGAAGCCACACAACTGACCGGAGACCCCATCTTTGCCCCTATGTCAAGGCCGTTATTCATTGTAACTGTCTGATACACAGGATGGACCACTTTGCCGTATTTTGCCAGAATCGGCCCCTTTACAGGCCAGGGCAGCTTCCCCTTTTTTTTGTCAAAAGCAAGTACGCTGCTTTTCTGCTGCTGTTTCTTCTTTTGTTCGGCCTTCTTCCTCTTCTGCTCAAGCTGCCTGATTATCGTATTGAGCTCTCTCTGTGCAGCCTCCAACTCGGCAATCATGGCAGTAAAAACCTTCTTTTTTGACCGGACACTCTCAAGCATGGTCCTGCGTAGCGATTCCTCCTTGAGAAATGCCTGCTGCTCCTCCTGCTTTACTTCCAGAAGCTTTGCCAGCCTCTCCTTTTCCTGCTCCCGTTCTTTTCTGCTGCGGTCAACCTTCTCCCTGGCCTCAGTTATCTCCTTTACAAGTTCCCTGTCATACCTGTTAAGTTCCTCAATATACCTTGTACGATGAATGAAATCCATCGGACTTCTGGAGTTCAATATCAGGAGCAAAGGATGAGGGGAGCCTGACATGTATGCCTGCCGGAGCCGTTTTTTCATGGCAGTCTGGCGTTTTTCAAGGAGTTTTTCCGCAGTGACAAGGGAATCCTGCAGTGCAACGATCACCTGTCCAACCGAATCTATACGCTGCTCCATTACATTCAGATACGTTCGTGATGCGCTGATATTTTTCTCGATCTGTTCCAGCCGCTCCAGGTAATTGCCCTCTTCTTTCTGAAGCACCTTCAGTTTAGCCCTTCCCCGCTCCAGCTCATTTCTGATAGAATCCAAAGCACCCGACCTGCTTCGGATCTCCCTGTCAAAGGCGGATATATCGGCATCTTCCGCATAAGCAACGGATAAAAAACCGATTGCCAGGAAAACAGCAGTCAAGCCAGAAATTTTCGGACAGCACTGAGACTTCCTATCCAACCGAAAAACACCCCTATCGCCAGAATGATCAAAGGCAGACTTTCAGGCCCCCACAAAAGGGTGACTCGCACCAAAGACACTTTAACAAAGAACAGGGCTGCAATACAGATCAATCCTCCGATTAGTCCCTGAAGCATCCCCTCCAGCAGAAACGGCATATTTATAAAAGTTTTGGTAGCTCCAACCAGATGCATGTTCTGCACCAGTTCTTTACGTGCATAAATTGTCAGTTTTATCGTGTTTGAGATCATGAAATGGAGCACAAAAGCCATTATAAGCGCGATCACTGCTGCACTTGTGAAGAAATACCACCTGAACCGCTCTATAAGATCTATCCATTCCCTGGAGTATCTGACACTCTCCACTCCCTCGATCAGCTGGATTTTCTGCTGCAGGTCCTGTGCGGCAATGCTGGATCTGTGCCGCTCAGAGAGATACAGCTCCAATGTTGATGGAAGAGGATTCTGGTCAACAGACTCCAGCATCTCCTGCCCGTGAATCTCTGAGAACCTCTTCCAGGCTGAATCTTTTGTTATCAGAACCACATTCCTTACCTCAGACATCCCGGATATCTGCTCAATAAGCAAATCCATCTCTGGAGAGCCTTCCTTTATTGCATCGGAAATATAAACCGCCATCTCAGGCTGGTCCTTTGTCTTCTTAAGGATATTCTGAATATTCAACAGCCCCAGTGCAACAATGCTCATGAAAAACAGAGAAGCAGCAATGGAAACTATTGACACAAAGGTCATCAGTTTGGCCTGATAAAACCCTCTCACGGCTTCTTTCAAGAAATAAAAAACAGTTACCATTTTTCTTCCGGTAGATAAAAGCCAGGATGATCAGATTTTAAGAGTACAAATCCGACCGAGAAATAACAACCTACTAGAAAATAATTATTGAGCCTGGAATAAGAATCGAAGGATAATTCCGGGGAAAGCAGACCTGGCATTCCTGAAAATGATCACTGAACTCTTACAAATCCATTCTCTGAGATTTTCATGATAACAGCTTCGTTGTTTGTACCGCTGTTTTCATCAAAGGACACTTTACCTGAGAGTCCATTGTACTCCTGTTTCCTGAGCAATATCTCAGTAAGTTTCTGCGGATCATCCCCAACCTCCTTTAACGCCTTCATCGCCAAAGAGGCTGCATCGTAGCCCAGTGCTGCAACACGATCCGGTTCAGAGTTGAATCTGGCCTTGTAAGCATTTCTGAATTCCTGCCATTCACTGCTGCTCTGATTAATATCAAAGCTTGTAGAGATAATGGTATTTCTCACATACTGCCTGCCATCCTGGATAGTCTTCTGGTTGTGCCATCCATTGGACCCCAGCATCTGAGTGCGGATACGGTGAAAAATGGCCTGAGGAGCAAGCATCACCACATCTTCAACATCAGCGGGAATAAACAGACCGCCAACCGACAGTGTAGAATCGATGTATTTGAGGCTGTCGGACCTGGAAATTTTTCCTTTGAAATCCTGTCCTCTGTCAAGGGCGACTTTTTCAAGGTGACGGTAAAGAAGCTTTGAGCGCAGTCTCATGAACTGGGGGCCGAAATCATTGGCACCCTCCTCAAAGTACTCCTCAGCAACCACCTCCATATTTTTTTTCCTGAGTTCATCTTTGAAGCTTTCCACCATCAGCCTGCCGTAAGAAGTCTGCGGTGCCATGATGGCGAATTCTCTGATGTTAAGATTATCCATGGCATACCGCGCCACCTTCCTACCCAGAACACCCATGGTCACATTCATCTGAAAAATATTCCTGCCCAGGCCTGCGATACCGTCATCTGTTGCTGATGGCGAGATCATCACTACCGGTTTACCGACCGACATTGCCGCGCAGACAGTCGCCGTATGGCTCAGAACCGGCCCGACAATCACAGGAACCCTGTGATCCTCCAGAAACTCTCTGGTGCGGCGGGCAGTCTCCACCATATTACCCTTTGTGTCAAGTACGATATCCTTTACACTCATCCCATTTTGTCTGTTAAGAAGCTCGATGGCAAGCTGGGCACCCTGAACCACTCTCTTACCCACTTCTGCCTCATCTCCTGAGACCGGCGCGAGTATTCCAATCTGCAGGGTCTGCCGCTGCCTCTCTCTGGCCTTCAGAGCAAGATCCCTCAGTGCCGGTTCAAATCTTGAACGGGGAAAAGATTTACGGAATTCCTCTGTCTGATTCTGTACTTTCGCGAACTGCCCCATCGAGTAATAACCCGATATTTCATAATACCGGATGATTTCCATCAGCCTGGGATTAAGCGACATCTGAGCGATTTCACTTATCTCTCCTGAAGTCAACTGACGACAGATAATCTCCGTATTGGCAAGAGTCAATGAATCCAGAACGGGTGATACCCCGCCTGCTATAGATGCAGAAAATGCCGCGATCGAACCGGAATACCTTTCCTGTCTGGCAAGTGCCACACCCTCAAGATACCATAAACGGGGAATGAAACGGGACTGAGGAAATTTCTGTCTGAACAGGGAAAAGAGCCTGTGCACCGATTCATAATCACCTTTTCTCACAAGCGCCTCGGAGATAAGCGGCACCAGTTCTTCTGACTCATTACTTTTTCCGTACTTTTTGAGGTGATTTCGAATAACAGTTATGGTTGAATCGTAGTTCCCCGCCCTGTAGTAATCTGTTGCTTTATCCAGAACAGTGGCAGCCCGGGAGTTTTCCGGTACAGCCAGCAGAATAAAGATTGTCAGACTAAGAAACAGTTTTGTCATGATCTACTCCAAAAAAAATCTGCCGAATTCGGTAGTATCTATAGATGCAATGTTATTTCTAAGTTTCTCTGCCTCTGACATTTTTTCAGGTGCAAACTTTTCCATCACAGAATCCTGAACAAACACAGGACTGCCGCAGCGCAATGCCAGTGCAATGGCATCGGATGGACGGCAATCGATGAAGAGTACCGATCTGCCGTTTGCGACCTGAAGCCTGCAAAGTAGCGATTGTTCCTGTACATCGTAAATAACAACCCTTGAAAGCGCACCTCCCATTTGCTCAAGGACAATTTTCACCAGGTCAATTGTAAGAGGCTTTTCAGGAGTAACATTTAGAGATTCAATGGCAATAGCACTTGCCTCAAGTGGCCCGATCGGAACCGGGAGCGTTCTTTTTCCGCTGACTTCCTTTAATATTATAACAGGGGAATTACGGCTGGTATCCATTGCAAATGACGCTATTTCAACCTGAACCAGCATATTTATCTCCTATCCTGCTGAAGCCTTTAAAATGCGTACGTTTTTTTAGAACTCCACCGTGTTTTAGAAAAATACACTTGATTAGTCACTTTTGCCAGCAAAACGCTCAAGTGTATTCAAAACCATTCTGGCGGAAATGGTTTCTGTGTTCCCTGTACAGCTTGTGCAATATCCGGATTTCACTTCGACTGAGTTCACAGCCAGACGTTCCATTCTCAAGGTTTTCTACTGTTTTAATAACCGGGAGCAATTTATGAACAATTATTCTGCCTTTTCGCCGCATTGAATGAAAAATCGGAGTAAACCTCACACTTCCAGGCCTTACAACCTTTTCTCCCTGTGTACCATAGCCAGTCTCCAGTGTCATTTCCGCCAGATGGCTCATTCTTTGAACTGGAGATTTCAACCCCGCAGAGGTCAGTGATCCCAGTGAATAAATTATAACACCTTCACGTCCATCCTTTGTCCTGTACCGTTCCGACAAATTGATAATTTGCGGGTGGGTACCGATGATAAGGTCGATTCCGGAATCCAGAAGTTCCCGTCCTCTCCTTACAATTCTCTCAGGAGGATAGTACTCAAATTCAATTCCCCAGTGATTGCAGGCTATGATAAAATCTGCACCTCTGGAACGAGCAAGTTCGACATGACGGTGAATCACCGCAGAATCATAATCACTCTCTTGCAAAGCATTGAAATTAACCCTGTTTACTCCATGCTGAAAATGACTCTCAAGGGCAATCCCATTTGTGGAATATGTATACGAAAGCACTGCTATTTTGATTCCCCCGCGCTTAAAAATTGGAAAAAGATCCCGCTCGTCAGGTGTCCTGCAGGCACCGGAATAAGCTATTTCCATTTTGTCCAGGAAGTCGCAGGTAGAAATTATGCCTCCGGAGAGGCTGTCGTTAATATGATTATTGGCCAGACTTACAATATCAAATTTTCCAAAACGGCTGTCTCCCAGAAGCGGCAGGGCATAAAACTCCGGGACAGAAAACCTCAGAAGATTCTCAATAACACAATCAGGGTTTACTGCAAATTCCATATTTGCTATTCTCAGATCACCACTGAATACATCAGCCCCGATCTGATCCCAGATTCCCTTTCCACCCTCTCCCGTAAGATCCTTCCTGCACATGAGATCCCCTACAGCCTTTATCACAACAGGTTGGAGATTGCGGAGAGCTGTCCACCCCGGATCAGGGCTCATATCTTTTGTAAAAATCTGCTCCAGCTCTGTCCCCCTGAAAGGTTTTTTAACCGGAGAGAGATACTTGGAGGCATAGTAGAGACGAAAGAACAGAGTTTTTTTCAGGGAAACGGTACTTTCTGTCAGAAACGGCCGTTTATAAGGGGAGTAAACATAGAGAAGCGGCAAAACCAGCGCAATGATTATCAGAATACTGAGCGTGATCATCTTTATTCTGCGTCTATATCCTTGAAATCCTGAATTCTATCTGTTTTAGTACAAAAATATCACTTTGCCAGTTAAGACCGGCCTTTCCGGATCAGAGATCATACTTTAAATATATAACTGGTACGCTGGTCAGCAGTGGCTAAGGAAGAGAGAAAAAAAAAACATTCCGCGGGGCAGGATGTGCGCGGGGAACATGAATTATATTTGAACATTCCATGACAAGATTTACATCCATAATTGAACGATTCCTTAACGGGTTAGTGCGATTCCGCTCGCTTGCAATTGTCATTGTTTTAGTATCCACTCTTTTTTTCGGGTATTTCCTCTCCAAAATTAATGTTGAAAATGATACATTCAAGGCAATCCCGCCAAATCTGAAAGCCCAGATAGATTACACTAACCTGAAAAAGGAGTTTCCGGCTCCTTACAACATTCTTTTTCTCGCCGAATTCAAAGCAGGAACTCTGAGAGAAAAGATCGATTCTCTCAATTCGTGGGCATCGGCATTTGCTGCAATAGAGGGTATTTCAGGAGTCAGCGGCCTCAATTCACTTCAGATTCCGATAAAAGGAGGCTTCTTCGGGGTATCGAGTGATTATCTTGTTAATAAAAACAAAGAATTCGACGAGGATCTGATTCGTCAGAGGATAAGAGAAAACCACGAATTCGCAAAGATATTCATATCAGATGACGAATCGACCTTCGGAATGATCCTGGGGATCAAGTCAGATGGTGATCGTAACGCAATCGTCGGTGAAGTGCTTAAGATTCTTGAACGCATCAACCGCAATCCCTACATAAAAAGCTACATGACAAGCGAAGGAGCTACATCCTTTTTTATAACCAGGGTAATGACAAGAGATTTCAGTATCCTGCTTCCAGTCTGTTTCCTCATAGTATTTCTGCTTCTCTACCGGATTTTCAGAAGACTGCTCTACGTAAGTGTTGCGCTCGCAGTTAATGTAGTAGCTCTTGTCTGGACATTTGGAATCATGGGTATGCTGAATGTGACCTTTACGGTTGTCACATCGGTCATTCCTATTATTCTGTTTCCTATAGGAGTTGCAGGCGCAATCCATATCCTCAAATCGTACACACAGCACAGAAGAGCCTGCGGTTCTACCCTTAAAGCGCTCGGACTTGCCTACAGAGATCAGTTGAAACCCTGTTTTCTGGCCGCTGCCACGACATTTGCCGGATTTGCCTCTTTTGTGTTCTCTGAGATCTCCTGGATTCGCGTATTCGGTATCTTTACCGGTATAGCTGTAATGTTGGCATTCCTATTCAATATTATATTGATTCCTCTTTTTATTTCATTTGAAAAGAGCAAAAAAAACAGTGTTCCTCCGACAAAAGATGAACTGAAGCTTGATAAGTTCTGGGATGTTTTCTCCAGATTCGCACTGGAATCCAAAGGGTGGATGGCACTTATTCCTGTTCTGCTGATTCTGTTCTATTTCGGGTTCAGAATGGTCAGGGTGGAGAGTAACCCCATACTGTTGCTTCCTAAGAACAACATGCTGAGACTCTCAGATGATTTCATAAGCAAACATTTTGGCGGAACACGCTTTTTTTCAGTTGTACTTGAGAATAATGGAAAAAAACTGACCGAAATCGAACAGTGGAAAGAGATTGGTGAGATAACGAACTTTATTGAAAAGCAGGATGGGGTCGGTAATGTCGCATCCGTACTTCCGCTTCTGAGCAGAATAAGCATGATGCTGACAGGAGACAGTATTGCCAGACCTGCAGTAACTCTCCTTACAGCAAAAAGCAATATGTTCGGCAAAAGCTACTCTTCACTTGTCAGCGGTTTCCTCTCAGGAGAGAGGCAGAAAACCCGTCTTAACGTGATCTGCCGCAGCGATGAGCAGACCAAAGCACTGTTGATCGCAGAAAATATCGAGAAATACATCAGGGAAAACCATAAAAACTGGTCGATTCTGGTTTCAGGGCCGGCGATTCTTAATGAATCAATGAGTACTGTCTTGATAGAAACTCAGGTCTCCAGTCTCATTTCTACCGTAATACCTGTTCTCCTCTGTCTTATTCTTTTCTTCAGATCAATGCGTCTGGGTACCTTTGCAATAATTCCAATAATACTTGCAACTGCCACAGTCTATGCCACGATGGGGGTGATTGGGGCAACAATAAATATGGTTACAGTTGTAATCATGAACACCTGTATCGGCATAGGAATAGACTACGCAATCCATTTCGCTTCTGCATTTATTTACCAGTACAAATCAATCGGAGACAGAGCGAAAGCGCTGAGAGCAGCCATAAAGAACAAGGGAACGCCTATACTCTTTAACACCCTGGTTGTCGGAATCGGTTTTCTCGTGCTGATATTCTCAAGCTTCCCCCCTATCCGTGATTTCGGAATACTGGTGTTTCTTTCCATGATAATAAGCGCAGGTTTTTCAATGCTGTTTCTTTCCCTGCTGCTTCTTAATTTCGGCATCGGAAAATCTGTGTCAGTTAGAAAGGAAATGTTATGAAACAGTTAAGAGTGGCTGTGATGGTTCTGGGAATAACCGCAATTCTTACCGCCGCCGGAAAAGATCCGATTCTGGGCACATGGTGTGTAGGTGAAGATGGCCTTGTACTGACATTTTCAGGGAACGATTCTCTCTCTGTCACCTCCAGAGCTGATGCCAGTGTCAGCGGAACCGGAATGTACAAAAGAAACGATACAAACTTCACGGCAACAGTGATAAATGACGACATGGAAATGAAGATGCAATACAGGTACAAATGGCTTGGAAAAGATACCATCTCAGCTCAGGCCCTGCTATTCACCGTAAACGGTGATTCAGTAGATTATCCCAAAGAATGGATGTCGATGGTTAGATGTAAAGGTCCGGAAACCGGTACAAAAAGTAAATAAATAGAATAAATTCTCTGTCCCAATAGTATTTTCTGGCAGGTCCTGAATAAACTATCCGGTTTAAAATTCGATGAAGATCACTTTTGTTTATCCTAAATTTGATAAATTTCTGGAAACCTATCCTGAATTGGCAGAGATGCCGGCTATAGCGGCAACCTGGTCTTACAGAATGCCCCCTGCAATGGGAATCCCGATTCTGATAAATCTGCTTCCCGATGATATAGAGTGGCGTGTAATCGATCAGAATATAGAGCAGGTTGACTATGATGATGATGCGGATCTGATCGCAGTAAGTTTTTTCACTCCCCAGGCAGCTTATGCATACGAGATCGGTGATAACTTTCGTAAAAGGGGCAAAACGGTAGTGATGGGCGGGATGCACCCGTCAATGGCTCCGGATGATACCGCAGAACACTGTGATGCCTTGTGTGTTGGTGAGGCAGACACAATCTGGCTTACCATAATCGAAGATTTCAGGAATGGAACTCTGAAAAAGGTATATAAAGCCGACTGTGTTCCTCAACCGGAAGAGATTGCCTCTCCAAAACCGGGAATATTCGATATCGAGGAGAAATACGACTGGCACGCCTCCCTTATATCAATTACCCGTGGCTGTCCGTTTGGATGTGACTGGTGCAATGTCCCAATTTACCAGGGCGATAAAATCCGCCTGCGTCCAATAGAGAAAGTCGTACAGGAGATAAAGGCACTTTCCGGAAAAGAGTTTTATATAACCGATGACATGGTGATGCTGAACCGTCCCAGAATCACCCGTTACATGATGGATCTCTGTGAGAGGATAAAAGAATTTAAGGTAAACATGTTTTTATCCTGCTCCCCTGCGATGAATACAGATCCTCAGTTTCTGGATACCATCGCGGCAGCCGGTGCTAAAAGCATGTATACAGTGTTTGCGAGTGATCCTTTCAGTGCCCGTTTCTACGCCCGTCATCCCGGAATCTGGCAGCGCACCATCAACCTTGTCAAGCAGCTTGATGACCGGGGAATCCGTTTTTTTGGCTCCTTCGGGGTAGGATTTGACACCTGCATGGAGGATCAGTTCGATCTTATCCTGGAGTTTTGCGAGAAGGCCAATGTGAAAACAGCCGAGTTTTTCATCGCGACCCCCTTCCCCAATACCCCATTCTGGCACCAGATCGAGTCAGAAGACCGTTTTATCGAAAGAGACTGGAAAAAATTCAACTGTGCCAATGTAGTTTTCAAGCCGAAACACACAACCGAGCAGCAGCTCAGGGATGGGTTTGTGAGGCTTTGGAGAGAGTTCTTCAGTAAAGTTGATTTTGAAGAATCACTGAGCAGCTT
>JAAYIG010000011.1 GCA_012523595.1 Fibrobacter sp. | reverse complement strand
ATATATTCCTGGATATTACAGGCCTTCAGAAGATCATCAGTAGTGATTTTATAATGATAATTTATAATAACCGGAACCGGTTTTCCTGAGACCATTGCCGGAGTAAATTTAAACTGAAAAACTGCATTTACGATTTGGGAGTCCAGAACCGGATGCAACCCGCTTACTACACTCACCGAATCTACCATCCCTCTCTCATTAAGCAGCAGATTAAGAACTACCGTGCCGGTTATGCCCAACCGGGTAATCGATGAAGGATACCGGACATTTACCGATCTTATCAGTTGCGGCTCCTGCTGCAGAGAAGGCAGGTTGTCAGCCGCTCCGGAATTTACTGCAACAACGAGTGTATACAGCGTGAGGAATAAGACATTGCGCATAAGCACGTATCCAGTTCAGACCTGATGTAACAGAAGTCAAAGTATTCTGAACTGATATAGAGCAAGCGGCGTGCAAGAATCTGGCTTTAGCGCTTATGGCAGGTAGATAAACGTTTAAGAAGAGAGCTGTATCAAGACATTTCCAGAAATTATTGAGCTAGCCCTGAACCATCTGGAATCGGAACCGTATCAGTTGCCAAGAAGCCATAGGAGTCTCACCCTGATAGGCTGGTTCAAACTCCAGTTTCATGCATGCTTCATAAATTTTTTCTTTGGAACCATACCCAAGGTCATCCAGGATTATCACTTTTTTCACTTTACCATCGACATCGATCAGCACCTTTACCCGCACAACACCTTCGATGCGGTTTTCCAACATCTCTTTTGTGTACTCGGGTTTGACATGGAATTTCAACCGCGGAAGAGTGGTGACCGAAGTGACAGATGCCAGCTCGCCCTTTAACTCCTGTTCGGTCACCTTAAATGTGTCAATTGGTGTATTAAGAGTATTTCCCTGTTTTCCTATTATGGCACTGGATGCATCGTTGGAGGCCCCTATTCCTGAAGAGTAGACTTTTTTAAGCCCGTAAACCCGACGCACCGGCTTCTTTACCTTTTTTGGGACTTCAGGCTCTACTTCTTCAGGCACATCCTTCGTAATAACAGGTTTTTTAGTCAAATCCAAAGGCTCTTTTTTCTGAAGCGGTTGTGGCTTTTCTTTTGGCTGTGGTTTCTTCTTTTCCACAATTTCAAGAGGAGTTTTCTGCTCAAAGACAAACCGGGTCTGAATACGCTCGATTTTTTGCTGAACTGTTTCTGGTGCAGGTTTCTGATGCTTGAGAAAAAGACCCAACGAAACAAATAATAAGGAAATAACAATAAGAATCAGGGTTAAACTTCGCTGTTCAGGCTGGGCTTTCTTGTCGGTTCTGGCATAAAACTGGAGCAACCACTCCTGTGAGTTCCTATCCACCTATTCCTCCTGGATCACCAGTACCGAAAAATCGGTAAAACCAGCTTTCGAGCAACTGAACATGACTTTTTTTATGACCGCAAACTCCACTTCCCTGTCACACTGAATAAGAAGCGAAGATGCAGTCTTGGAATTCTGATTTCTGCTGCGAACCGCCTTCATCCAATCGAATACTGGTGCTATAAGCATGGAATCAGTACGCATAAGCTCTTCTATAGTGATAATTGTATGCCCTTCAGAAATGATCACATTTCTGGTAATCTCTATTGAGCTGCGAACCTGAGCCGCTTTCTCTGAAGAAGAAACCGGAAGAATCAGATCTTGAGACGAAGTGATAAGATTGCCTTCCACTGAGAAATTCTTTATCAGAAAAACCAGTAAAATAGTCATCACATCCACTAATGAAGTCAATTGAGGACGAAAGGTCGACTCTTCGGTCTGCTCAAACCGTTTTTTTAAAAAGCTCATAACGGAGCTCCCGGATCCTGGGTAGCACTGGACAATCCGATTTTTTCAAACCCTGCAATCCTGCATAGATCCATTACTCTTACCACATACTTAAAGGGAATCTTATCGGTTGCCGCCACAATCACCTCCTCATGATAATCCATCTCGAGCCTGCGGTTTTTCAGACAGACAGCAAGAGAATCAAAAGGAAAAGATTGGCCCTGCACTGCAAGTGAATCCAGAAGAGTTTCCCCGAGTACTATTGCCAGATAGTCATTACCCAGACGCACGGTTAAACGGGGACGTGGCTTTTGGGGTTGATCGGCCATGGAGGTACTCACATTGGGAGGAAGAGAAAACTCGATTATAGACAAATGGGTAAAAACGGCCATAGATACCAGAAAAGGTATCAGAATAACAAACATGTTCATCACCGGGGTTACATCTATATCTGTGATTCCGGCAGAATCCGAAGGCTTGGGTCGGGTAACAAAAGAGAGCTTCATCAGGACTTTTTCTTCTTCAGATAATTCAGGAATTTCACCGTTGCTTCATCCAGATCCTTTACCAGTTGGCTCTGTTTATTGTACAGAAAGGTATAGATAACCATACAAGGT
>JAAYIG010000010.1 GCA_012523595.1 Fibrobacter sp. | reverse complement strand
TTCCCTCTGCCTAACAACACAGGCAGAGGAAAAGATTAGTATTGTCTCTGTAGAGCCTTAAGATGACATCAAAAAAACTAAAAAAAGTCTTGATTTTTAACTTAGGAATTCTGGGGTGAAGGAGTGAGACTTAGCTTAAGCGCTTAATCTATTGGGTTGATAATTCACCCCGGAGGTGAATTAAGGACCCTGCAGCCTTCTTCCCAGGATTGACTTCGTCGGGCCAGGGACAGCAGAAAAAAGTAAAAAGATGGTCCGTCCCCTTTTAATTAATTTTTTTTCATTGGTTGATCTCGGTATCGACATCGGAATCGAACTCCTGTTTTATTCAATGTATCGAGATCATTGTTTTTTTTTTCAATACTGATACTTATTTTGCCCATTTGGAGATTCTGCCATTTTTGTCCAGTTCACTGTGTCACTCCGGGGTGAAAGATTAACTTAATCGCTTAAACCACAGATTCACCCCGGAGATGAATCAAGGACCCTGCAGCCTTCTTCCCTATATTGACTCCGCCGGGCCAGGGATAGCAGTAAAAAGTAAAAAGATAGTCCGTCCCCTTTTTCTAAGAAAAAGGAATTAATAATTTGCCCGATATCAATCACTTCAAGAAAAATGACTTCTTCACATTCACCCAGAATACAGCATCTGAATGGGAAAATGAGAAACACATAAACTAAAAAGCCTGCCCCACCTTTTCCTATAAATAAAGAGTCAACTCGTCTTTTTGATCTACCCCCCAGCATAAAAGAAACCCTCCCTTCCATTACTAAGAAACCCTTCAATTCGCTCAATAATTCATCTCCGGGGAAAAAAGACGATTTAAGCGTTTAAACCAAATCGCCCCGTTCTCCCTGAAAAATCCCCCAATACAAAATCTATCCAAAAAGATCCAACAGCTCAGAAAGCCTTATTGTCGCCAGACAAATACTGCATCCTGCAGCCCCGTAATAAACCCATAACTCATCCCCCCGCAACAGCATTCCAGTCGGAAAAACAGTATTGGGAACAAGCCCGGATATCTCGTATGCTTCATGTGAACTGAAAATCGAATCCGAAATTGCAGCACTAACCCTGTATGGACACTCCCTGTCCAGAATCACTGCCCCTACCCGGTAAACAAGCGAACCCGCATAGTACTTGGCCCCCTGATACAGAAGAAGCCAGCCAACCGATGTCTCCACAGGAGAAGGGCCACTGCCGACCTTAACCGCGTTCCAGGCTGGCCCCACACCCTCAGGAAGCACAGCATGTGGTTCTCCCCAGTAAAGAAGATCCGGTGAAAACGCCATCCAGATATTCTCTGTCCCGCATACATCGGGTCGGTGCAGCACAGCATATTTTCCGTCAAATTTTGCCGGAAATAACACCACATCCCTGTTGCCCGGAGAAAGAATCAAGCCGATTCGCTCTATTTTCTGGAAATCCGATGTACGGGCAAGACCTGCAGCCACTCCTGACGGCGAACAGGCAGTGTATGTAATATAGTACGCCTGCTTGTCAGGCAGATAAACCACCCTGGCATCCTCACAACCCCATTCCTCATACCTCCATTGCTTCTCTCCCCTGCGGATCAGAGGTCTGGGATCAACCTGCCAGTCGGTTACTCCATTCCTGCTCCTTGCCACATGAATATTTGACATCCCGTCATAACCCTCAACCCTGAGAAGAAGCACTACATCTCCATCATGTTCAACAGCCCCTGCATTCATCACCGCACTGGCAGGAAAAGGAAGATCCGCTGCAGTAATCAATGGATTATGTCCCGACCTGTTAAACACCTGCTCCATCTTCTCTCCCTAGATCACCCGGTCTGCATTCCCCAGACTCCCCTGCATACATGTACCCTCATTTACAATCTCCCGAAAGTCACACCCGTTTGCCGGTTCTGAAAACTCAGGCAGCGCCGGAAGAGTAACCTGAACTGTCACTCCAGGTAAAGGAGCATTGTTGCGCACATGGATAACCCCGCCATGATCCTCTACCGTATTATTTACTTTACATAATCCCAAGCCTGCTCTCTTAACTGTAGAAAAAAAAGGTTCAAAAATCCGACCGGCATTTTCCGCCGGTATTCCACATCCTTTGTCAATTATCTGGATGACATGCATTCCCCTTGAATTCCCCCTCATCCGGAAAACAATCTCCCCATCCGGCGCACTGTGCTGAGAGGCATTGTCTAGAAGATACATGATCATCTTCCTGAGCCTCTCCTCATCACCCCTGATCATGGCCACCCTCCCGTTTTCCTGAATGTCAGCATTTAGGACTGTTTCCTTATCAACATTGATCTCCCTCCATAACCCAATAGCATCAATGCATAACTGCCCCAGTGAAAACACCCTTCCGGACTGATGGTACGATGTTTCCCCGAAATCGAGCATATCCTTCATCAGGCCACTTAATTTATCCACCTGTCCCTTTATGTGGTCCCTGTAAACAGTTAAGCTAACCCCTTTCTCTCTCAATTCCTCAAAGAGCGCCTCAGAAATGGCGATTATCGCATTTAATGGATTGCGCACCTCATGAACAACACCGGATATAAACCTGCTTAAAAACCTCCTCTCCTCTCTCCTGATCTTCTTCCTGAGCATCACTTCCCGCTCGTCTCTATTTGCAGCATAAGCCCCGAACATCTCAACTGTATTTACCTGACTGCGGCTGAATGCCTTTACCCCAGACGAGAAAACACATATAACTCCTTCAACATCACCCCTGCTGCCCTTGACAGGCACCCCAAGATACCTCCCGCCTCCGAACCCCTCTTCACACTCTCCCTCATGCGCACGTAAAACACTCTGCACCGGTTTACCGCTATCTAAAACCCTCCTGCACAGGGTCTCTCCACGCCCGCATCTCTTTTCCACTTTATTATAGCGGGCAACCACAACCAGATCACCATCGACCACTTTACTTATCGAAACGTATGGGACATTCAGTACAGATGCTATTCCTGAAACGATCTGATTATAATGGTTGGATACACCGGAGGCAGTAACTATAGAATAAATCGATTCCAGAGTCTTATAGCGATAGTTATGCATATCCCGTACAGTTATATGCCTGTACAGATACAGAAGCAGCAGGCCAAGCAACGCAATCAACAGTACCGAAGAATACGTCTCCATCATTTCTGACTCCCTCAGTACTTATAAAAGGATATGCCTTGAGAAATCAGGTATTAGAAAAAGCAAAGAAAATGCCAGATGTTAAGCGGAAATTCTATTCACTCTCCGCTCTCAACTTGCCTCTTGCCAACGATGCAAACACTCCGCCTGCACAGAGGATCGTAAAAATCCAGAAAGTTGTAGAAATACTGGAGATAAACTGAGGATAATACTGTTGAGTGATCTTCACATCGCCAATCTGTATCGAAAAAACCATCATGGATATCCCCATACTGAACATCTGACCCAGCAGACGCATGGTTCCCATCGTCGCCGATGCGATCCCATAGAAACGCTTCTCCACCGATCCCATCACAGCACTGGTATTCGGTGATGAAAACAGAGCTAAACCCAGCCCCAGAATAATCAGACTGGAGATAATCCTTCCCATAGATGTCAACTCGTTGACAAATGTTAGCGAAAGAAGGCTCACCACGGTTATCATCATTCCCGCTGATGCCACAATGCGCGCTTCAAACCGGTCCGATAACCTTCCCGAAAGAGGCGAAAACACTGCCATCGTAAGAGGCTGGGCAACCATCACCAGCCCCGCCCTTCGAGGATCAAACCCCTTTATGTACTGCAAGTACAAGCTTAGCAGAAACACAACTCCGAATGTAGCACTGTAATTAATCAGAGTAGCAATATTGGAGAAAATAAAAACACTGTTCTTCCTGAAAAGACCGACATGAAAAACCGGACTGGAAAGAGCTGATTCATAATGCCAGAAAAACAGCAGACCTATGGCTCCCGCACCGATCAATAGCCACCCGGAAAATGCTGAGGGAAGCCTGGATAAACCATAGATCAATACAGAAAGTGATACTCCATATATCAAAGAACCTGCTAAATCAAACCTCTCCTCCCGCGCGTATGCCCATTCGGTCTTCACATTTGCAAGGACAGCATAAATCACCACAAGCCCCAGGGGCACATTCATGTAAAACACACTCCTCCACCCCAGATACCCTGTAAGAAAACCCCCAAGCACCGGCCCCAGAGACAAACCAAGATAGGTCGCACCCACATTTATACCGATTACTTTACCACGCTTTGATGGAGGAAACTCTGAAATCAATATCGCTATCGCTGTCCCAAACACCATCGATGCGCCCGCGCCGTTTAAAACCCTGAACACAAGAAGCATCGGAGCGGAAAACGACAGAGCAGAGAAAAAAGCAGATGCCGTGGAAATCACAATGCCCCAGAAAAACACCTTTTTTCTTCCATATATATCAGCCAGCCTGCCAAAGGGAAGGAGAAAAACCGCGGCAGAAAGCAGATAAGCTGTCGACACCCAGCTCAACATCACCGCATCCATACCCAGCTCCCGCCCGATCGAGGGCAGTGCTATGTTTACCGATGCAGCCATGTAGGGGGTCAGAAATGATCCACAGGCAGTAGAGATAAGCACCACAGTGCGCTGCTGAAATTTAAACATTGGATTAAAATAATTTCAGGAAACAGGAAATCATTCAGGAGACTGCCCGCTGTTTACACCTGTCAGTTCAGATATTGCGATAAGTAAATCACACAAATCGAATGGCTTTGTGATAAAGTAAGCAATTGAACACTCCTCCGCCCTCTGAATATCTGTTTTCTGTGCTGCGGCACTCACAACTATAATAGATATTCCACACATCGATTGATCTTCCTTTATTTTCCTGCACACCTCCCATCCATCCATGCCGGGAAGCTTTATATCAAGAAGGATCAGATCCGGGACCCACTGCTTTGCTATCTCTATGGCACTCTCCCCGCTTCCGGCAGTCTCTACCTGGTAACCCCTGCGCAACAGGTTGATCTTTAACAGCTCGATTACATTCTCCTCATCCTCAACTATCAGTATCTTCTTCTTCATCACAGTTCTCACCCTCTGGTATCGTAAAGCTGAAAGTACTCCCCTTCCCCTTTTCCGATTTCACCCAGATCTCTCCCCCGTGTGCCTCGACAATGTTCTTGGCTATGGTAAGCCCCAGCCCGCTGCCCTTGGACTTCATCTTCTTAGCTGACCTGGAACGGTAAAATTTGTCAAATACCCTCGATGCATCCTCAGGACTGAGACCCGCTCCTGTATCACTTACATCGATCTGAAGCTTATGATCCACCTGATGAATCGCTACGGTTACCTCTCCCGGACTGGCATAACGGATCGCATTGTCAACCAGGTTCATTAGTACCTGCTTTATCCTGTCATGATCTGCTCTCCCGCAAAACGGTCGATCCTGAGGCGCCTCTACACGGAGTTTCACATCTTCCGGTACAGGAATAATTCCCACAGTCTCCCTGATC
>JAAYIG010000009.1 GCA_012523595.1 Fibrobacter sp. | reverse complement strand
TTGGAGGCCTTTCCGGGAGCATATAGAATTTTCTTTCCCATGAAAACCTCTACTGCATCAGGTGTGCTGGGCATATTGGCGCCTTCACCAACACAGATACAACCGTTTTTAGTCAGCTCTTCTGCCTCGCTCTTCTCTATCTCATTCTGAGTTGCGCAAGGAAGAGCAATATCACACTTGATCCCCCAGGGGCGTTTCCCATCGAGGTATGTACATTTGTATTTATCTGCATATTCCTTTATGCGCCCGCGCTTTATATTTTTGAGATCCTTCACAAACGCCAGCTTTTCTTCATCTATCCCATCAGGATCGTAGATGGTGCCATTTGAATCGGAAAGAGAGACAACCTTTGCACCCATCTGAGTAGCTTTCTCGGTTGCAAACTGAGCTACATTCCCGGAACCGGAAATAGTGACAATTTTTCCTTTGAAACTTTCATTTCTGGTCTTGAGCATCTCTTCACAGAAGTATACAAGACCATAACCTGTCGCTTCCGGCCTGATCAGACTTCCACCCCAGTTAAGTCCTTTCCCTGTAAGCACACCAGTAAACTCATTTCTGAGTCTTTTGTATTGACCATACATAAACCCGATTTCACGTGCACCGGTTCCAATGTCTCCTGCCGGAACATCTGTATCTGCACCAACATGACGGCTCAGTTCAGTCATGAACGCCTGACAGAAACGCATCACCTCATTGTCTGACTTCCCCTTGGGATCAAAATCTGATCCTCCCTTTCCTCCACCCATCGGAAGGGTAGTAAGAGCGTTTTTGAAAACCTGCTCAAAAGCCAGAAATTTCAGTATTCCGAGGTTCACCGAGGGGTGAAGCCTCAGACCGCCTTTGTATGGCCCGATAGCACTGTTCATCTGGATACGGAAACCACGATTGACCTGCACCTCTCCTTTGTCATCAACCCAGGCCACCCGGAACATTATCACTCGCTCCGGCTCTACCATCCTTTCCAGAATTTTTGCCTTCTGGTAACGAGGGTTCTTCTCGATAAAAGGCATCAAAGATGTTACAACTTCCTCGACCGCCTGAAGAAATTCCTTCTCGCCCGGGTTTTTGGCTTTTACCTTCTCCATAAATGCAGAAACAACTGATGACATAAATGCTCCTTTCAGAAACTATGAATATTACTTACATCTCTGCTTTCAAAAATTGTCCACTAAATTAAACCTTTTTCCTCTCCTTTGGTATTGATATCATACTGCATCTTAAGTGCCTGATAATATCTCCGATTACAACCTTCGCATTTTTTGCATCTGTGTTTCTTTTTCCTTATTTAAATCAGTGCAATCATTATAATCAGCTTAATCAGTGGTCAAAATCAGTAGTCAAAAAAAGAAGCCCGGCTCCTGTCTCCAGGGGTCGGGCATCAACTTCGATACTCAATTTTTACTGAACATCGTTGTTCAGCTATCGGAAAATCCAATCCGGATTAAAAAAAGAAACTACATAATGCCTGTATATCAGTCAAACGATGAGATCAGAATGATAGATTCTGCTATTTTAGCCATGGATGTACGTGAATTCATGCTCTGTTTCCGCATCAGTTCAAATGCGGTCTTCCCGGTAACCTTCTTTTTATCCATCAGAATCTCTTTGGCCCGCTCGATCAGTTTTCTATCTTCAAGCTCTTTCTGAATAATCTCCTTCATTATGCGAAGCTCGGTGTTTTTAAAGAGAACGGCTGCCTGTGCAGCAACTGTGGTCAGAGTCATTACATCTTCTTTGGAAAATTCATAAATTTCCGGTGTATAACAGTTTATCACACCGATAACCTCTCCCTCCACACTCATTGGAACAGAGAGAAGGGAAACCAGTCCGTCTTTTTCAGCGATTCTTCTATTAATGTAGCGGGAATCCTTGCGCACATCCAGAACTGTCATTGGCTTGTTGGTCTGTGCCACCCGTCCGGCAATCCCTTTCCCAAGTGGTGTGTTTGTGCGCTGGTTGTAACTGCCCGAATCTGTCTGGCAGGCACGCAACACGAGTTCCATTTTCTTTTTGTCAAGAAGAAGGATGGAACAGATTTTTGATCCGGTGATCTTGGCAGTAACCGAGACAATAAGTCTCAGAAGATCATCCAGATAGTTTTTTTCCATGATGGCGTTGCTGATCTCGGCTATGCCTTCAAGCATCTTGTTTGTATCGGATAATTTACCTTTACCCATATTCACCCGCCAGACTAAACTGTTATGAGATAAAAATGTAATACGCGGTATAAGTTGTCTATCATTTCAGGAAGGCAGGAGTAAAGAGGGACTGGAGTCAGCCTGATTTGCTGACTCCAGAATTAAATCTACCTGGCAGAACCGTGCATTAATCCTACTTTTCCGACCAGTTGCGAATTGTATTTCTTAAATTCCTTACCGGAATACTCAACGTATACCAAAACCTTGTAAACTCCGGGAGCGGCTTTCATCTTCTTTTGTGTAAAACCATTCCAGTAAAGGTCAATAGGGAAGAGAGTCCCGCTGCTCTCTTTAAGAGCTTCCACTGGTATACTGGAGAGAAGATTTTTCTCGGTACTGGTGCTCACCATGTTACCAATCGCATCATAGACTTTTATTATACACTTGACTTTTGTAGAGATATCATCCGGAACGAAGAGATTAAAATTAATCACTACCCCGGCATTATCCTCTTTTACCCAATTTCTTGCATTAGGTGCATGTTTGGCGTAAATCCGACCAGCAGGAACTCTTTTTACCGTAGCCAGAGCGGGATTGGGGTATGAATACAGCTTGTCAGCCTGTATTCCTGTGACAATTATCCTAACGCGCTGGTTGTCCGGATCCGGATAATTGCCGGTGCCCACCCTGTCAGTGATGTACGAAGAGTCACCAAACATCCTGATGCTTACAAAATGTCTGGGGTTCAAATCGACATTGTTTTCAGTCAGGAATGTAACAACAGACTCATCAGCACTCTGAAGGTTGTCGATATTAAGCAGCAGGCTGTCCTTCAGCCTGTAACCGGATTCCTGGGTGGGATCAACTTCCCAGATGTAAAACATCACCGCAGGTACATCATCCGTGCTGAGATCCCCTCCCTTGTTGTTCATCACCGGCTCGCTGAAAACAACAGTCACAATATCTCTGGTCCTGTCCTGATCAGCGGATTTGATCTGCTTTGTCACTTTCCAGATTACCGGCCCGGCGCCATCTTTTGCGACAAGATTCGAAAGTGAATCGATTCCCGCCTCAGGGATGGCATCGAATGAAATATAGGGAGTCCAGCTGGTCTGGGGTTCGCCATTCTTTACTTCTTTAAGGATCAGAGTCCACACACTGTCTTTCCCGTCCGCTCCACCTCCGATCACCTTTTCAACAGTAAAGGAAGTGTTGCCGCGGTAGATATTGATACCGCTGATCTCAGCAAAATCTTCAGGAAGCGAAACCTCCTTGCTGAAAGTCAGAGTGATTCTGTCAAGATAACCGTTTCCGTTGTCATCACCGGTAACCGCTGATTTAACAGTTACCAATGGACCGATAATCTTGATAAATGTACTCGCCTTGATAGAATCATTGGCTGCTGCAGTCAGATTCCCGAATTCATTGTCTTTAACCCCTGATGCATCGTACCAGATTCTTTCCTGGCCTGTTCCCTGCGGAACTCTGTGCAGGGTGGAATCTGTGCTCCAGTCGCTCTTCTCCGGTCCCCGTTTGTTTCCATACTGATCATAGCCGATCGCGTAGATCATCGCTCCTCCCTGTGGGTAGCGCAGTACAAGTGTGTCCCCGACAGGAGTTCCATCCTGGTACTGAAGAGCAAGGGAATCAAGAGCAGCAGGATACAGGGTGAAAGGATCTGTAACTGCTGTCAAGCCACCCAGATCCACAGAGATCTGATGCATGCTGTCAGGATCATTCGGCACGTAGTAAAGCACAATCGGGACAGTATCCAATCCGCTGCTGAAACACTGGTTCCCTTCTTCACTAAGCCACAGCGTGTCTCCTCCTATAAGCACAAAGGGCTTCGGTCTGCCGCCGGTTCCAAGAGTATCGGTGTACCGGACACCATTGCCTGAATCAGCGTAAAAACAGTAATCTCCGGGAACAAGTCCGTCTTCATTGTATATCTTGATAACAGTAATAATAGAATCTCCAGCCTTGCGCTTGTCTGGCGGGGTTACGATCTCTATCACAACTCTATTGGGAGGACCGGGACGGAATATCGCATCGATAGTATCAGGTATCGCTAATCCATCCGGATCTGTTACCCGGATAATTCCCTTTCCGGTGTCCGTAGGTGAGAAATTCCAGGAGTGTGCCCTGCCGGGAGCAGTTGGAATCATCTTGAGACTGGTGCTGTTAGCCCATCTTCCTGAAAAATCTTCCCACTCTCTTGTGTCAGAGCGCATACCCTGAACTCTTATTGTGACATGCTCATTTGTATTGATATCGAGTAAATTGATGACTTCATTGCCCCTCATTATCTGCAATTGAACATAGTGGTAGCCAAGAAGTTTTACCGCTACTGTATCACGCAGACCGCTTGTGTCAACTGCAAATACTCTTGCAATTCCGTCTTTGGCTTTTCGCTCGATAATTCCCTCACCCAGATTGGTATTCCCGTTGCGTGGAGAAACTATGGTGTCATTATTTACAACTCCCCATTCTTTAATTGTGGCATAGCGGACAAAATTGCCCAGGGAATCCCGCAACAGGGCATACACGGATGTGGTTGCAGAACTGTCTGTGATCTGAACCGTATCAGCAGGATTTGGAGTATTTGGGCTGCTGTGCCAGTCAGGGCTGGACTCGATATAAAGTGCTTTCGGTTGTCCGGGAATGACTGTCACCTTTACTGTGTCACTATACACACGGGAAATGTCATAACGGAAATTCACCATTATCTGTACTGTCTGATATGCCTTTATCGGCATAAAAGAATTACTGATGCCGAAAGTAGTATCAAGAACACCAGTTGAGGTGTAACCGGGCATCTCCTCAACTTTCCATTGAAACTTACTGGTATTTTCGCTGACAGGCAGTTCATAGCTGGCTAACCAGACATTTTTATGATCAAATACCTTTGCAGTTAATGGAAGCGCCTTTCCTGCAACAGCCTCTATGGCCTGCTCAGGGTTTGGATAAGGCGTATTGGAAGCATCCGGAGCCCCTCCTTTGGGATAAAGAACTACCTTTACAGGTAAGCCAGGGAGAATCTTCACATACACCGTATCTGGTACCGCAGATCCCCTTGTAACAATGATCTTTCCTGTTCCTGTGTCCCCGGGAGCGAAATCCCAGAAAGATGTGGAGTTTGCACCAAGTGAAACACTGGTCGAGGTGTAACTCCAGTTTCCATCAACTGAAACCCACTCTCCATCATAGGATCTTTTTCCCTGTACCTGCAGAGTCGTGTCCTGATCCGAACGCATCACCAGGGAATCGATTCTCACGGAGTTATTCACCACTATCCGCAGTGAATCGATAGAGAAATCCGAAACATTGACATCGACAGTGTCAAACAGAGCTGTGTTGTTGCGGTTGACTGCAATTACCTTTGTGGTGCCAATGGTGCCGATTCTTCTGACTCTTCCTTCCCCCAGAGTCGCAAATCCTTCATTTGCAGTTACCAGGGCTGTGTTAAGACTTGTCCAGTTTGTACTCTGCGATCTTCCGATATAGTTGCCATAGACATCCCGCAGAATAGCGTAAGCGGTTTTCACCGTATCCCTGCTGCCGAAGTCAATTACATTGAGAGGGTTATCCTGCGTCAAATGGATCCCGGTGGGATTGGAACTGCCCTCTATAACCAGGTGATCGACTGGACCGTATTTGACATAAACATTGACTGACGCAGTGAAGGACCTGGATCCCTCTCTGAATTCCGCGGTGATCTGATATGTGCTGTAAGCCTTTTTAGGGGAGAATGTCACTATATGGCTCGTTCTGGAGTCCAGTGTGTCGGCAGCCGCAAACCCCTCGATTCTCGTGATGCTCCAGTTGATAAGGGTTCTGCTGACAGAGGCTACCTCATAGCCGGGCAGCCATATATTGTTACGGTCGAATATCTTTGCCACAAATGTGTAGGTATTTCCTGCGATCAGGGTATCTACTACCGGCGGCTGAGGATAGGGAGTAAGGGTGGATGGGTTTCCCTCACTGTCGTATAACCGCATCGACCCGGGAAGGC
>JAAYIG010000008.1 GCA_012523595.1 Fibrobacter sp. | reverse complement strand
CATTTGCAATAGGAGTCCCGCTGCACATGTGGGTTGAAAAACCGCTTGAGGGTGTAAAAGGGGGAATTGAATCTGGATTGTGCCAGAAGACTGAACCGGAAAAATAGTAATCAAAGCACTCCTCAGGTCCGGGATTCAGAGTAATGATCTCTGTATAGGAATCGGAAGCTCCTGCGAGCATGGATGAGAGCGGGATCTTTACAAGGTTTAAGGAATTGCGATCAGGAATAAGAGTAGAAGCGCCAGACTTATACCAGATACCGACAGTGTCCACAAAAGGCAGAGTGCCGGGTTCTGACGGCAGATCCCGGAAGTTCTGTATAGTCAAAGAGATATGCGTTCTGTCGTAGAATTGCCCGCTGATTTTTATTGGATTGTAGACCTCATCAATGGCCTTTACCTGCAGGTTGATAAGCCTTGAGGTCGCCTCACCCATGAGATTTGTGACCTTGCAGTAATAATTCCCCGCATCTGCCATGGTCAGATTATTCAATGTCAAAGTTGCTTCGTTGCTTAATGCACCTGGGACCCCGTTTTTAAACCATGCAAAAATGAAAGGCTGTGAGCCGCTCACTGTAACCTTGAAAGTAACACTCTGAGTCTCCCTGGCAACCATGTCCGTGGGTTCCGAAATGATCACAGGCTCCACAGCATCATTGACATTTAATATCGCACTTCTGCTTGTTGTATCACCGGAGCCGTTGGATACCTTACAATAATAAGAGGTCCCGTCATGTTCCAAAAGCGCCCGTGGAAATGTTAAAACCGAACCGTTTCCAATCGAAAGAGTTGACTCCGTCTGATACCATGTGTAAACAAGAGGCGGTTTACCAGTGGCTTCAACAACAAAGGAAACCGGATTGCCCTCAAATACTGTGGTGTCCTTCGGTTCAACAGTGATCTGAGGTTTAGGATCGAGGACAGTGAGTTTCGCGGGATCGCTGGTGACAGACCCGGCGAGATTCTTCACTATACATCTGTAAGTAGTATTATCGCTTGATGATGTACCGGCTACCTTCAAAGTAGGAGTGGTATCGGATATGGGAGTGCTGTCTGTGAGCCATGAATAACTGAGTCCGTCTCCGGATGCTACAACAGAGAAAACTGCAGTGTCGCCTATATAAATCGTGGTATCTGAGGGATGAATGGTGAATGCCGGTTTCGCGACAACAGTAAGAGATGCCTCACGGCTGGTATCGGAACCAAGCTCGTTAGATACTATGCAAAAATATGACCCGTTATCGGCAGTTGACACCGATGGGAAGGTCAGCTCTGAATCTGCTGAAACAAGATCCTCTTCTCCTGTTTTGTACCATTCATAGGTAAATGGTTTTAACCCGTTTACCGATAACTTGAAGTGAGCAGTCGCGCCCTCCCCTACTGTGGTATCATGAGGAGTATCAAATCTTATGTCCGGTGCCCCGGCAGCATCGTCCTCCCAGGAAGAGGAATCATACATCACGTAATTGTTCCAGGTCGAGTCGTAGGCATAGCCGACCTGACCTGATGGATGCACATCGGATGTTACCTGGCCGAGACTGTCTCCGTTAAGCCAGAAAGTAAAAACCGATCCGGACAGCTTTACCTTTATGTTGTAGATGCCATTGTTATCCTTGAAATTCAGATTGTTTTTGATCAATTGACTGCTTTCACTGTCGCTATAGTCTGTAGTGTTGGTGAAAAGCCTCATTTCATTCTGATCGCTTTGTCCATCGGTCCACCCTTCCTTAATAGCGACGAAATAATAGTTTGTCGGATTAGTAAATCGGAAAACTATACCGCCGTAATGAATGTTGTTGGCCCCTCCGGAAGTTCTGCGGAGAGTAACGCAAAAGATACCATCTGAAGTGCATTCGTAATTGTTTATTAAAAAGCCCTGTTCCTTGATACTATTCTGGGGCAAAGCTACACCGTCATTTTCACTCCAGCCTCTATTACCCATCTCCGTCCACCCGGTAAGCGTCCCATCATCGTGATTGTCGATGTATCCTCCCGCCCAGATAAGAGCTCCTGGTGAAAAGAACCCGGAAAACAAAAAGAGAAACGCGATAGTCCGGGCTGATCGGAAACGAATACCCGGCCCTGAAGGCAAGACTTTAGCTGTTGGAACCAAACTTCTCTCCCCCTCTGATCTACTCATATTCCCCCACTGTCCCATTCTCCCCAAAATGGGAAATACCACTTTGATTTAGCGATTAAATACACTGGTAAGATTATCTATATATATAATATAATTTCCAAAATACTGGAACAACGAATAGAGAAAATTTTTTTTGTATTCTCTACCTCTCCTCTCTTTCTAAGCTCTACTTCTACCCTCTCTGTGGTTAAACCCTCTTCTCCTCTGAATGCCTGCTATACTCCTCCTTCATCTCCATCAAACAACTCTCCAGCCCCGAAAAGCCTTAATGCATTGCGGAAATCTGGAGGAAGCGGCGCAGAAATATCCATTGTCTCACCCGTAAAGGGATGCTGAAAGGAGAGTGATCTGGCGTGAAGTGCGTGGCGGGCAAAACACTTGAAAATAGAAAAAGCACAGGGTCGGTCAGCGGGATTTATCCGCATAAGACGATCCTTGCCCCCCCCATACAACGCATCACCAAGGATAGGAAATCCCCTTGCACTGCAATGGACCCTTATCTGGTGAGTCCTTCCTGTATAAGGTCTGAAAACCAGGGCGGAAATTCCGGCTCTTTGAAGTATAAGCCTGTACCCGGTACGGGCCTCCTTCCCTGAGTCTGATGGAGTACGCTTGAGAGGATCACGATGACTGCGTTCCAGAGGAAGGTCTATCATCCCCTTTTCCTCTGCAGGCATGCCGATACAGAATCCGTTATAAATTTTCTCAATTTTACGGCAGGAAAAAAGTACTGAAAGAGCACTGTGGGCGGCAACAGTCTTTGCCACCAGAAGAACTCCGGAAGTATCCTTGTCCAGGCGATGCACTATACCGGGACGGTCAGCAGCAGATCCACAGGGCAGCGGTCCTATTCTGTGAAGCAGCGCGTTTACCAGCGTACCATCCCTGTTGCCGTTTCCGGGATGTACAACAAGACCGGCAGGCTTGTTAACCGCAATGAAATGCTCATCCTGGTAAAGAATCTCAAAGGGTATGTCCTGAGGCTGCAGGTTTATCTCTCTTGTCAGAAGATGGAGCCCGGAGACTTCTATGATATCTCCCCTCCGCAGGATCTCCTTTTTAGAGGCCTGTTTTCCATTGTGCAGCACCATTCCATCGAGAATAAGTTTCTGCACCTGTGAACGGGAGACATTCTCAAGTTTTCCGGTCAGATAACTGTCAAGCCGCTCTCCCCTGTAAGAATCCTCGACTGTAAGAACTCTCTTCTCTTCACCCATTTACTGCAGATCCGCTCTCTTTCTGCTCAACAGAAGGATTAGCACCCGCAACAGCTTCTTTCCTGCGCTTCTCCTCCACAATGAAAGCCAACAGAAGGAATCCCACTCCTATTGTCACATAGGCATCAGCCAGATTGAATATTGGCCAGTAAATCTCCTCCGAGATACCCACACGTATAAAATCCACAACACCCTTTTCCGCACGTACTATCCTGTCAAAGAGGTTCCCCAGTGCTCCTGGCATTATCAAAGCCAGCCCCCAGTGCAAAACAACCTCACTTTTCGGCACACTGCGATAATAAAAGACAAGAACTGCGATAGCGATAATCATAAATACTATAAAAAAGCCATTCACAGGGAAACCGGGAATAATGTTGGCGGGGTTGATACCGAAGACTGCTCCCTTGTTGTAAACAAAGAGAAACTGGAGGTACTTTCCCACTATGTCTACCGGGGTTCCATAGGGAAGTTTCAGTTCGACAAGATACTTTGTAAGCCAGTCCAGAAAAAAGCCGACAGCGGCAATTATTGAAAAGAGCAGCCACTTGTTTTTGATTTCCTTCAAGATCTCTCCTTTGATATTGAACAGAGATTACGTTTATAGCGGATAAAAAATACCTGGAATTAGAGAAAATACAACTGTTCCGGTCGTAATGTTTCTGATTTATGAATCGGGGTCAGTATCGGTATCGGAATCGATATTGATTTTCGTCGAAATGACATAGGTGGATGCATTGCATAAAGGTTTGGCATACAATGCCGGATAAGCATTCTGGATTAATTCAGAGCCAAACGAGTATTTTATTGAGAAATCAATTTTCCTGACTGTCAAAATGAAACTATCCGCTTTTATAAAGATTCTCCGTCCCAGGAATGCAGTAATGGCCGGGGGTGCAGTTGTTCTTGGGTATTGGCTTACCGGATCAGAGTTTTCCGTACGGAATATGATTTTTCTTGTTCTGGCAGCAATCGCATCCACTGGCTTTGGAAATGTGCTTAACGATATACTTGATATCTCTACAGACCGCATCAGCCATCCCGACCGTCCTCTACCCAGAGGCGATATCTCGATAAACCAGGCATCAGTTTATTCCGTGCTGCTTGTGATTACCGCTCTGTTTCTCTCATTTTCAGTTTCACCTGCACATGGACTGGCTACATTTATTCCCCTTATCATCCTTCTCCTGTACGCATTTTTCCTGAAGGGAACTCCGCTGGCAGGCAATATAGTTGTGGCATCTCTGGTTGCTTATGCCCTTCTCTACGGAGGCATCAACAGACCAGTCTTTCACATTCTTTTCATTCCTGCATTCCTTGCCTTTCTCCTGAATCTGCCCCGGGAAATAATCAAGGACATTCAGGATGAAAAGGGTGATAAAATTGCCGGATACACCACCACTGCCTCACTCCCCCGCTCTCTCCTTAAAGGTATTATCTTTGGATGCAGCGGTATCTATATCTCTTTCCTTTTCATTCCTTTTATTCTTTCTCAATTTGGTTTTATCTACGGATTGGTAAGTCTTTCAGTAGTGCTTCCAATTCACATTAAAAGGACTATTCTTTTCAGAGCGGATATGGAAAAGATGCTTTTCCGCATATCAGCGCTTTACAAGGTCGAGATGATTGCAGGACTGGCTGCGATTGCGGCAGACAAATTTTTCCTCTCCTCGATACACCTCGTGAGGTAACCGAAGGTTTGCCTTATTTTATTGTTCTTATTCGGGACCTGTATCGGGATAAGAATCTGCAGTCCTCAACCAGTAGCGGACATGAGGGATTTCTCCTCAGGATTTGTCGAAATGACATTGGGACAACATTTGTAATGCCAAGCAGAAGTAAAAAAGGCAGTCCTTTAAAGGACTGCCTGTAATAAAAAACATTTTCAGAACAGAAATTACTCAGAAGCTTCAGGTGATTCACCGGCTGATTCTGAGGAACCCTCAGAAGATTCTTCCTGAGGTGCTACAGTGGCATCCTCAACAGCTTCATCCACAGGTGCACCGGATTCTTCCTCTGATTCTTCAGATTTCTTCCCTTTACCCTTGGCTGGCTTAACTTCTGCAGCCGCTTTGATCGGGTATTTCTCCAGATATTCCTTCCAGAGATTCTCATCTTTGTCTTTGAAATACTCAGAGATACTGAGGACAATCTTTCTTCCCTCAAGATCAAACTCGATCACTTTTGCGGGAGTCTTGTCACCCATCTTGTAAATCCTTGAGGGATGATTGACTTCCTGACCAAGCTGGTTGAGCGGGATAAACCCTTCAACATCACTTGTAAGGTTGACGATTACACCCCTGTCAAGAATTCTGGCCACTTCGCATTCGGCTATTTCGGTGCCTACAGAGAAATCTTTGGCGAGATCACCCCACGGGTCTTCGGTAAGCTGCTTTATACCAAGGGAGATACGTCTCTTTTCCTGGTCGATATCAAGAACCTTGACTTCCACAGTGTCGTTTTTCTTCAACATCTCACCGGGATGATTGATCTTTTTAGTCCAGGACATATCAGAAATATGAATGAGTCCGTCAACACCCTCTTTCAGTTCGATAAATGCGCCGAAAGCAGCGATATTCCTTACCTTGCCCTTGATAACGGTGCCGACAGGAAATTCGGCAGGAACCTTCTCCCACGGATCAGGTTCAAGCTGTTTGAAACCGAGAGATATCTTCTGATTGTCTTTGTCAATTTTCAGTACGACAGCTTCCACAATGTCGCCGATTCCAACGATCTTTGACGGATGTTTGATATGCTGTGTCCATGACATCTCAGAGATATGTATAAGACCTTCGATACCCTTTTCCAGTTCCATGAAAGCACCGTAATCGGTAATAGAGACGATCTTGCCGCGTACTCTCGACCCCTCCGGGTACTTCTCCTCGATACCTTTCCAGGGGTGCTCTGTAAGCTGCTTGAGTCCAAGGGAGATTCGTTCCTTGTTCTCATTGAAGTCAAGCACCTTCACATTCAGCTTGTCTCCGATAGCAACGATTTCCGATGGATGATTTACACGGCCCCAGGACATATCGGTAATATGCAGAAGTCCGTCAACACCGCCCAGGTCGATAAAGGCACCAAAATCGGTGATATTCTTGACTGTTCCTTCCCTGACCTGTCCTTTTTCCAGTTCGACAAGGATTTTCTCGCGCATCGCAGAGCGGTCTTCTTCGAGAATAACACGTCTTGAGACGACGATGTTGCGTCTGGCTTTGTTGACTTTTATAACCCTGAACTTGAAAGTCTCTCCGATTATGGCATCCATATCGGGAATCTGCCTCAGGTCGATCTGAGAACCAGGCAGAAATGCGTCAACACCGAAAAGATCCACCACAACTCCGCCTTTGATACGGCGCACAAGTCTTCCCTCAACAGTTTCCTGGTCTTCGTAAGCTTTGTAAATCCGATCCCAGACTTTGAGAAAATCAGCTCTTGATTTGGAGAGGATTATCTGTCCTTCACTGTCTTCTACCTGTTCCAGAAATACATCTATCTCATCACCGGGCTTGAAATCCTGAACATTTTTAAACTCGGAGACAGGAATGATTCCTTCCGACTTGAAATTGACATCAACTATCACTTCTTTCTCGTTGATGCGAAGTATTTTGCCTCTGACAACCTGGCCTTCCTCTATTCCTTCCAGTGATTTGTCGTAGGCCTGCAGGATATCCTGCACCTGGCCGGGTTTGTAGAAGCTTTCCTCAAATTCAGAGAGGTCCACTTCATTGCCTGAGGCATCAAAACCCTTCAGGGCTTTTTTTTCTGTAAGTGCATCCGACATATTAATTGCACTCCTGTAACTTGGGTTAAGGTTAATGGATATATTTCAGGCACCAGATGATACCTGGATATTACTTTTTTTGTTCCTCTTTCATAAGCCGTAAGGCTCTCTCGATTATCAGTTCTGCCTGCTCTTCAAGACTCATCGATGTAGTGTCTATTTCCAGGGCATCATCGGCCTTGCACAAAGGGCTGTTGGCACGGGTGGAATCCTTTTTATCCCTGAGTGTGATCTCCTCTACAAGCTCATCCACCGATTTGGAAATACCAAGTTTTTCAAAATCCTTTTGTCTTCTCTTCGCACGCTCAACGACTGAAGCGGTCATGAAAAATTTCAGATCGGCATTGGGGAAAACCACTGTACCGATATCCCTGCCCTCACAAACAACGCTGTTACCCTCGGCAATCCGTCTCTGCTGCTCCACCAGCGCCTCCCTTACCACCTTCGGAGCGCAATAATCT
>JAAYIG010000007.1 GCA_012523595.1 Fibrobacter sp. | reverse complement strand
GTTGGAATCAATAATCACGAAGTTCATGGGCGAAACGGCGGCAAAGCTCCGAATCGTTTTTGATGCCCTGCAAAAGCATCGGGGTATTTACCTGTTCGATGAGTTTGATTCTATCGGCGCAATGCGGGCAGCCGGAAACGATGTCGGCGAGATACGGCGAATATTGAATAGTTTCTTACAATTTATCGACCATGACTGTTCAAACAGCATGATTCTTGCGGCAACCAATCACCCGCAGATGCTCGATTATGCCTTGTTTCGGCGGTTCGACGATGTGATTGAATACTCGCTACCGGATGCAAAGCAGATACGGCAGCTCATCGAAAACCGTCTGGCCGGTTTTTCTGAAGACGGCATAAACTATGCCGACCTTGCAAAACGGGCCGATGGGTTGAGCTTCGCGGAAATCACGCGGGCTTGCGAGGACGCAATCAAGGAAAAGATTATCATGCGAAAAGAAGTGGTCGGCGCAAAGGCGGTCGCCCGCATGCTTGACGAAAGAAAGAAATATCACTCCAGCATGACTTCCACCTATGATACCGGGCGGGCATAATCATGCCCCGCAATCCGGAACGGTTTGTCTACCGTCACCTCCAGCTTCCGTCTGAGTACACTGAACCCGAACGGTATAAAAGCGCCAAAGGCCGTGGGAAAGATGTTAAGCTCCGGCAACGTATCCGTGAAGCGCATCGGGCATTATTACTCGGTCAATTGGAACATGTTCAACAGGAACTTGCCCGACTCGACGAACGTCGAGAGGCTATGGGGATTTCCGGCTTCGAGGGAGTGACGGTTGTCTTCCGCAGTGAGCCTGATTACGAACTGACGCACGAAAGCCTTGACCTTCGCCCCTCGGGTATTGAACTTCTGAATGTTCGCGAAATCCAAGGCACTACCTATGCTGCTGTCTTCATTCCTGAAGGCAAGTTCGATATCTTCTTCAAGCGGTTGGAGAAGTATGCCGCAGAAAAAAAGTACGTCAAACTTTTCGACAATATTTCGGAAATCAAGAAAGCTACGGTGGACGGTCTCTGGACAGACGAGCCGAGTCTTTTGCCACATGATGGCGAAACAATATGGTGGGAAGTCTGGCTTCGAGCCGACAAGGACAGCAAGAAAATTCTGGACTACTTTCGTGCCAATGCCGGGAAAGTCGGTCTACGGCTTGATAAAGATTCGCTTTTCTTTCCGGACAGAACCGTTCTCCTCGCTTTCGGCACGCGTGAGCAGATTGCCGAATCGGTCGATATTCTCAATTGCATAGCGGAACTTCGCAAGGCGAAGGAATCCCCGGCAATCCTGCTTGATATGCCACGAGCAGGGCAACAGGAATGGATAGACGACACCTTGCGGAGATTGCAGGTACCCGGCCTTCGCGATGTATCCGTCTTGCTGCTTGATACCGGCGTGAACCGCGAGCATCCGTTGATTGCACCACTACTCCACCAAGACGACCTTCATGCCTATAAAACCGAATGGGTGAAGACCGACGAAGATGGACACGGAACGGGGATGGCCGGACTTGCGCTTTATGGTGACTTGATGGAAGCGGTTTCATCGGGTGCGGAAATAGAAATGGGTCATGTCCTCGAATCCGGCAAGATTATCCGCCATGACGGAAACGATAATGCCCCTGAACTCTACGGGGCGGTCACATCTCAAGTCATTTCGATGGCAGAGATGCAGGCACCAGACCGAAAGCGGGTGATTTCGCTTGCTATTGCGGCAACGGATGACCGCGACCGGGGCAAGCCGTCTTCGTGGTCTGCCGCCATAGATAAAATTGCTTCGGGCTATGGGGAAGATGGGGAACCGAAACGGCTTGCAATTATTTGCGCCGGAAACATCGACCCGGAAGACATGATAGCGTACCCATTCCGAAATATCAATGACGATGGAATCCATGACCCCGGCCAAGCATGGAATGCGGTTTGTGTCGGCGCGTATACCCAGAAGACCGCTATCGACACGACAAAGAACCCCGGTCTTGAGCCAATCGCCAATGCGGGGAATATCTGTCCGGCAAGTACAACCTCACTGATATGGGATAGGCAATGGCCGCTCAAACCCGATGTCGTTTTTGAAGGTGGAAACTGGGCGACGGATGGACATACGGCAATCGGGGGTGACCCGGATGAGATTAGACTTCTGACCACGAACCGGGATTTCACTCGGAACTATTTCACAATCACAGGCGATACGAGCGCCGCGACTGCCCAAGTCGCCCGCATAGCTGCAATAATCCAGAAGGAATACCCGGACTTCTGGCCCGAAACCATCCGGGCGCTGATTGTGCATTCGGCTGAATGGACACCTGCCATGCTCCGGCAGTGGAATCTTGATTTGGACCGCACCCAGACACGCAAGGCCGATGTCGAGAACCTTGTAAGGTATTGCGGTTTTGGAGTGCCGGATATCACCCGTGCCCTGCATTGTGCCCAGAACAGCCTGACCCTTGTGATGCAGAGTTCATTGCAGCCGTACCAGAAGACGACAGGCGCACCGACCATGCGGGACATGAACCTTCATACCATCCCGTGGCCGAAAGATATTCTTCGTGACCTTGGTAATAACCCCGTAGAAATGCGGGTCACGCTTTCCTATTTCATTGAACCCAATCCCGGTGACAGGGGTTGGAACAACCGTCATCGGTACCAGTCGCATGGGTTACGGTTCGACATGAACCTTGCGGAAGAGACCAAAGAAGGTTTTCGGCAGTATCTGAATTGGGCCGCCCGCGAAGGCGAAGAAGAGGTGAATGTCATAAGTCAACGTGACGGGCATCGGTGGATTCTGGGGAAAGACCATCGGCACAAAGGCTCTATTCACTCTGATATCTGGAAGGGTACGGCCATCGAATTGGCAGAACGTACCTACATCGGTGTCTACCCTGTAATCGGCTGGTGGAGGCAAAACACCCGGCACAAGTGCTGGGACAAGCAGGCCCGGTATTCTCTTGTTGTCAGCATCTCAACCCCGGCTGAAGACGTTCAACTCTATACTGCAATTGCAAACCAGATTGGCATACAGATAACCACGTAGTCTCTCTCCGTCCGAAAAGGCAACCAAGATTCACCCCGATGGAATTTTCGTTACGGCGAGCGCTTGGCACTACCCGTAATCGGAGACTCCCGGCAAGTACCTTTTGCTCTTGCCCTGCAAACCGTCGCGGGTAGTGGTCTCCGGGTACGGGTGTATATGCTTGGTGTCTGGTTAATAGTTTGGAATTCAGGCCCGGTTTAGAGCCTTCCAGAGTGTACCCGGAGTGTACCCACTTTGCGAAAAGTGTACCCGTTTTGAGGGTATTTCCGGGTATTACAGGGGTTGAGCGGCAGGCGGGTAGAAAAAAAGAAGGCCCTGAAAACTGCCGTTTTTAACTTGTTTTGGGCAATTTTCAGGGCTTTTATTGGTAGCGGGGGCTGGATTTGAACCAACGACCTTTGGGTTATGAGCCCAACGAGCTACCGGACTGCTCCACCCCGCGATATTTCTTATTTCAAAAGAGGATTTAAAGATACTTCTTTCCCTCGTAGGGTCGCAAGTCTTTTTCTGTACTTTTATTCCTACTGCAATTTAAATGCCTGGGAAAAAAACAAAAAGTTTCATTTTTTTCTGAACCGATCAATAATAATGATCCACTTAACATATTAATATTTATATTGTATAATAAATTCCGACATCGGGTTAAGTTCAAATTAACCGATTAAATTAACCGGAGGCCCCATTTATGTACCTCAAAAAATTGATAAGATTTACTGCATTTTTATTGTTTCCTCTTCAGCTTACCTGGGCTGTTACTATTTATGTATCCCAGGACGGTTCAGGGACTTTTACAACGGTACAGGCTGCTGTGGATGCCGCAATGCCGGGTGATGTAATCGAAATTACCGATCTGGGTACCTATAATGAACAGGTGACTATCCAGGGTAAAAACAATATCACTATCAGGTCCACAAACCCGGAGATATCCAGAAAACCGGTTATAAAGTATCAGGATAAAACTCATGTACATCCAGTGGACAAACAGGAATACGAGGCCGGCATTATCGATTTCGACCAGAATGGCGCATTGCGCATCATGGAGGCTAACAATATAACCATTGATGGAATTATAGTCGATGGAGGCGGGCCGTATCCTTTCGCTTACCCTGGTATCTGGGGATCCTCAGCTCTGTTTCATGGCAATGGAGCATTCTGCCTGTGGGTGGCAGGTGATGTCACTATACGCAACTGTGAAGCAAGGAACGCATATTTCGGAGTAAATGTAAAGGACAGGAACGAGGGAGGCATATTTGCAAACGCCAATCCTAATGATCTTGAACCAACAGCAGTCGTTCCTCTGTCAGGATTTGGAAAAACCGGAAACCATCTTTTTGAGTTCAACCGTTTCCATGACAACTCCTACGGAATTTTCTTTGAATCCACATGGGATCTGGGATCAGTAGTAAGGTATAATCTCTTTTACAACAATTTTCACGCTCCCACCACAGTAACTGCCATGGTCAATTTGCCTGAAAGAGACAACCAGCCCGGTGGAGCGCTTTTCTTCAAGGATCATCTCCTATCTCCTTTAGCAATTTACAATAACACCTTCTGGCATAACTTTATCAATTTTGCCGGACAGTGGCGCCCCGGCTGCCAGCATCTGATCTTCAACAACATCTATGCACGTCCAAACAAATTCAACGATTCCTATTTTGCAATGGATAAGCTTTTTACCTACCGGATGCATAACTGTATCTATGCCGCTCAGAAGGAGACGCCTCAGATTCAGAATCAAACTCTCCAGGATGGGACAATAGTGCAAGTCATTCGCTACCTGGCAATCATGAACGGTGTTGAGGCTGAGAAAACCTCTGTGGATTTCCCGCGCAGTGATGGAACCACTGAGAGGATAAATGATATTATTGTGGAAGGCGCATTGCTTTCTGCCGGTAATGATGGGTTCCCCCGCAGTGCGAATATCAGGTGGGTTGAGCCTGTGTTCCAGTCAGAAGACCCCGATGATCCTCAGTTCCTGGTGCCGGACTGGGAGAACCCCCTGATGATGCAGTACATTGTCGATCAGGGATGGTCAGAGGCGGGAATATACGATGCGGACGGATCGGTCGCAGACCTGGGACGGTACCCATATAATACCACTCCCAGCACGACATCTGCTCATATAAAACCACTTGATGCTGTGACGATAAATGGTAATACTGCTACTGTACCTTTCCGGCTCAGTGTTACCAATGGAACATTCAATAACCCGAAAGTTAAATATGTCAAATGGGTAAACGATGTGCGGTTTGTCGATTCCTGGGCAAGCGGTACTCCAAATAATGAGCTTGCTGCCGGGGATCTTCACGATGTACTACTCAATCCATCCGACTATGTTATAGGCACCAATAATATCACTTTTACAGTACGTCCCCGTACCGCAACCCAGCTTTACGCTTTTCTGGAACTGGTACTTGAAGGAACTGATGCAGCAGGACAGACCGTTACATCCAGCGTAGGTTTTCTCCCTTACAGGCAACTTGAATACCAGTTCATCGTGGAGGTAGTGGATGCCCTTAACAACGGGCGTGTATTGGATTCTGTTACTGCCGGCCAGAAGGTTTATCTGCGGATCACTCCTGTTAAAATCGGCACCACAGTTCCTATCCAGTTTCCCATCGATTCTGCTGAAGTATCACTGGTATCGGGGTTTGATCTAAAGGATCATGACGGAAAGGATTTTGTAATTCAATCAGGCTTTACCGGCCAGAAAACTTACCCGGTCATGTTTACACGTGTTCCGACCGGATCCGGGATGGAAAATGTCAGTGCCAGAGGCAGGTTCACATATACTGACGGGACTCAGAAAGCGATTGGGGGAATCTCCGATGAAGTGAAAATCCTGCCCGGACCGCCTGAGAGCCTGGAATTCAGTTCTCCACCATCCGACAAGCGTAAATTTGACCCGGTGGAGATAAATCCGGGCGTTAAGATGCCCGTATTGGTAAATGTATATGATGAGTACTCCAATCTGGTCAGTGCCGGCGCTAGTGTTTCACTGGCGAGCCTCGATCCTCTTATCGGTGATGTCGCCGGACCAGCGACTGCTTTGACAAATGACGAGGGGGCAGTTACTTTCCGTGCCCAGGTAACAGAGGGTGATCTGGATCAGGTTTTCAGGCTGGTTGCTACTCTGGCTACCGGTTTCACAGATACCGCATCATTGAAGGTCGGACAGCCGAAAACAAGGTTGTGGATCTTTTACGATGATGTACTGAATTACGACTCCAGCGCTGTGTTGAGAGGTGCAGTGGGAAGCAGATATCCTGTGACAATCGTGGCCTCTGGTGATGGTACTGCGATAGATGAGGCAATAAACAAAGAGATTCAGATCCTTACTCAGGGCGCTGTTCCGCTGGTCTTCTACGCCGATCAGAGCGGGGGGGAACCTACTGATATCTTCAATCTTGTAAATGGACAGGCAGTAGTATGGGTAACAGCTACCAGACCGGTAAACGGGGGAATTATTACTGCAATTACCACAGATAATTCCCTCAAGATGGTAAGCAGGGGAAATATCTATTTCACTCAGTCTCCTCTTAAGATCTTTTACGGTGAGGTACTCAGTCCTAAAGAAACTCTCAGGGGAATGGCAGGTGAGAGAGTACGGATCACCATCGCTGCAAGCGACGGGCTGACTGTGTTTACAGATTATAACAGTACTCTACACGTAAAGACCGCTCAGAATACACCTCTTCTGTTTTACTCGACTGCGGACGCCGCCACACCGGACTCTGTTTTTACCCTGGTGGATGGACAGGTGGAAGTGTGGGTGACCGCTACCGGACAGGTCGTCAATGGAAGTATCTTCGTGACCGATGTTGATACTGTACTTGCAAATGCCTCAAAGAATAAGATTTACTTTGATAAAATGCCGCTTTACATGGCTTTCGATGACGAATTCCCCAGCAATCAGGCTGAAATACGGGGGTATGTGGGGATGCGTTATCCAGTAACGATTGTCACCTCCCTGGATGGGCAGATAATCAATACTTCCTTTAACAATGCTCTGATTGTAAGCGGCGGGGATTCCACATCAACACTGCGCTTTTACGCTTCGGAAACAGCGGAAACAGCCGATTCCGTGTTCAATCTGGTAAACGGGCAGGTGACTGTATGGGTCAGTTCCGATTTACCTGTCAATAACGATACAATCCGGGTGAGGTCAGTTGATAATCTTCTTACGACAATAAAAGGGGCAATGTCTTCTTTTCAAAAGTCATGCTCTACATCTATTATGATGACATGAAGGATCAGACATCGGAGCTGCGCGGATATGTGGGGACCAGATACCAGGTACTCCTGGCGGCATCACTTGACGGAGAGACAGTAGCAACCGGGTACAACAATGATATCCTGCTTAATCCGCTGGGATTCCCATTTCAGTTTTTCGCTTCAGAGAATGATGAAACGCCGATTACATCCACAAAGCTGACTCTCGGGGCAGACACTCTATGGCTTGGAGCGACTGCTCCTGTTGAGAACGGAAGAATGGAGGCCTCGGCTCCTGACAGCCAGCTTAACACTGCAACGAGGACAAGGATAAATTTCAGCGCCATACCTCTGATGCTTTTCTTTGATGATACAGTCACTTATAATCCCAGTGCGCAGATTAACGGCTCGGCAGGGGAGAGATTTCCTGTTACTATCAGGGCTACACTGGACACTATTACACCTTTAACAAACTATCAGAGTGAACTGGCAATAACAGTCAGCCCTGATCTTCTGAAGATCTTTGCATCCGGAGATATCAGTGATAAGAATGAAATCTCCAGTATCAGTCTGATCAATGGTCAGGCTGTTATCTGGGTGACCAGTTACAATCCTGTTTCAAATGGCATGATAGAGGTCGCTCCGGTAAGTGATGCATCGCTGGCTCAGGGATCGCGTGACGGGATAAATTTTACAAAGAGCAATTTTGTGATCGAGCATGCCGTGGCAACAGCGAACAATGGTTTTGGCAGGCTTGACAGGCTGGATCTTTATTATACCACCGATCTTACCGCTCCGCCGGATTCGGTGCAGATAAGCTGGCCTGACGGCAGCTCAACGAAAACGATAATCGGTGCGAGTATAACCCTGGATGATGTAAATCCCAGACACGTAATAGTCAATCTGCCAGATCCGTTCCCGGAAGCTGTTACCACCTATACATCATCAACCCGTCTGGGAAATGCTTACTGGAGTGATCCGGCTATTGTGGGAGAGGATCCCGACCGTTGTCCTTTTGATGTAAAAGACAGTATAGGTCCGCTTCTCACAAGCGCGGTTCTGCTGCAGAAGTTCGGTTCAGGCAATGATATCATGTTTATCACATTGTCTGAAAGTGTTTCTCCCTCATCACTGGTTGGTTCTTCACTTCTGCTGAAGAGTACCACAGGAGAAGTCGCGATCAATATTCTGGGGGCGGTGGCACTTGGAGATACGATTAGAATCGTGGTCGAGGAGAGTGCATCTTACAAGATAAATCCATTGGATTCTTTACGAATCAATTCTCAGGGGAACACAGTTGACGTCTACGGCAACAGGGCGCACCCTGAGAACCGGCCCGTAGTAATTCAGTTGAGACTCGTTCCTCCGGAAATAGACTCGGCTTTTTACGCGGATGTCCATCCGGATGGGTTTGTGGACGAGGCGATAATCCATTTCAGTGCTGCTGTAAACCTGTCGTCAACGGTAATGGAATTTACTTTTGACGGTACCGGATCACCTGAGCTGGGAAATGAGAGATTCAGCTATGTTGACGGTGACAGCAGCGTTGTCCGGGTGGATCTCAGCGGAGTTTTCAGCTTCCCGGAACCAAGAACTTCCGGAGTGATGCATGTTGAGGTGACATATAGCAATTTCCCTGGTGAGGAAAAGAGTAAAGATGTAAAGGACAGGGCTGCTCCGGTAATAAAGAGCGCCAATTACTGTCCGGGTGACATGCTGGATGAGAACAGTTTTGCAAAAGATACTATCAAGGTTATCTACAGCGAGAATATCGCGGTAACAGACGGCAACACTCCACTGCTTCTGAATCAGATTGTAAGTGGAATTACCGGCTACACGATGAATCTGAAAGTTCTCAGCCAGCATAATGATCAGGTTGTCTTTGTGGTAGACTCCATAGAGAGCGGGATCCGCCCGACATCGAGTGACTCAGTCTGGATAAATGTTGGCGGCGCTGTTACAATGGATGCACAAGGAACTGTGCAGAAGAATCCAGAGAACAGGAGAGTGAAATTAAGTGTCAGACCGGTAAAGATGAAGATCAATGTCAAGGTCGGCCCCAATCCGTTCAACTCAACTAAACCCATAGTCTTCATTGTTGATCCTACATTGAAGATAGCGGATCTTGTCAATGTCGAGGCCAGGATATCGATCTACGACGCGCTTGGAAATGTGGTGTTCAGACCTGATCCCAAGAAGAATCCTCCGGGAGATACCAAGGTACAGTTCTCCTGGGACGGCAGAAATCTGAAGGGACGAAAGGTAGGGAATGGAACCTATATGGCTGTCGTGCAGTGCAAGAACCTTTTGACAAATGAACGGACTCAATACACCTTTATGATAGCTTTTAAGAACTGAAAAGAACCCTTTTCAGTTTAAGAATCGGAATCGGTACCAGGATTGGTATCGGTTCCTTTTTTTTAACTTACGGGTTTGGCATCGGAATTGAAACTGCTGAAAAGCGGTGAAAGATATCAATTCCGATACCGACACCGATTCGGGGAACGGATATCGCTTGACAAACAGGCGAGTCCTCGTGACAGTTACCGGGATATGAATTATTTTTGCCTTATGAACCGGATACTTTTCTTACTGGCTTTAATCATTCCTGTGTGCAGTATCATGGGTTGGGATGAACTGGAGCCTGGACTTCAGTGGAATATATTCCGCTCTCCTCTTTATCCTGACAGTGTAAACACGTGTATAAGGATATTAAAAATTGATCCTTCCAGATTTCATCTTCGGGTGCTGAGTGTTTCCGCTCCCGGGCAGGAGAAACTTCTTTCAACAATGCAATGGTGTGAGAAGGAAGGGCTTGTGGCCGCAATTAATGCAGCGATGTATCAGACCGATTACCGGACCAGTGTCTCGCTTCTGAAAACACAATTATTTGTAAATAACCCCAGACTTTCGGGCGATAAGACGATTCTGGCCTTTGACCGGAGAACAGCCGGGATCCCGGTTGTAAAGATAATCGACAGACAGTGCGAGGATTTTCAGATCTGGAAAGACAGGTATGGCTCTTTCGTGCAGAGCATACGCATGATTTCCTGCACCGGAAAAAATGTGTGGGCCAAAAATCTTCCCAGATGGAGCATCGCAGCAATAGCTACCGATAAATCAGGACATATTTTAATGATACACGTTGCTCTGCCGCACACTGTGCATGAACTGACCAACATACTGCTTTCTCTTCCGCTGGACATAGAAAGGGCAATGTATCTTGAGGGTGGTTCAGAGGCTCAGTTATCAGTTGTAAGTAGAAAGAAGAGGGTCGAAATCGCTGGTATGTACACTGGTACTGGTTATTCTCCTGTGGTTGCACCAGCAATACCGAATGTAATTGGAGTAGCCAGAGGAAGTTGGCCTTTGTCATCCAAATAGTAGAATTTTGTGATTTCCTGAATCTTCATCAACTTTTTAAATTCTGGACGAAAGAAGATTTTCAAGGAAAAATCTTTTTTTTGCCGTGTAACTATACTAAATTTAAACATTCATGACTTTATTGCACCTGAGGTCATATTCTTTTCATCATTACCCTGCCATCGTATACAACATTGAGAGCGGATTCATTGACGAACTGGTTTAAGGGAGAATAATGGAAAGAATGGATTTCCGCAAAATTTCTTTGTCGCCTGCCAGATGCGGTGCGGATCTCTCAAATGGAAGTGAACGAGCTTCCTATGTTCCCATGAAACACATTTTCAAGGTACTTAAGCGGCCTCACCGGGCTGTAAACCTCATGTTTACATATTACCCCTTTGACAAAGGCTGGCCAAAGCGCGCGAGTGAATTGGTAAAGTGGAAAGCCGGGATGGGGCAATGGGATCTTCCCTATGATGATTATGAGGTGTTTCTGGGGGGAGAAGGAGGCTCTCAGGGTGCTGAGGTCTTCAGGCAGTTTCGTGATGTGCGCAGATATGGTCAGGACATCAATTTCACACTTACCATAGACTTGAAAGTGCCGGTGAAAGGGCTCAGAGCCATTGCACGTGACCTGAGGCCTTATGGGCGCGTGTTTTTCAGGATTAATCATGAGTGTAACGGCAACTGGTTTCAGCACAACAAACGTTACAGTTTTAAACAGGTAAGCGACTTTTTCTGCAAATTCCACAATATCATTAAAGAGGAAGCTCCTCTTGTGCAGACTGTCTTGTGTGTAAACGGATGGGATTCTGTAGAGATGATGCATCTGGGGATACGCGAACTGGGGGGAGCTGTCAGAACCGCAGACATCCTTGCGCTGGATAAATACATCTCTCTGCATTTTGGCTGGCCCAACAAGTTCAGAGATGATCCAGGTGTTTACAATAGATTATCTGTTAAGGACTGGTGGGAAAACGTCAAATTCAATTACCGGGAGATCTGTAAATCCAGAGGAAGTGACTCTTTTCCCTTTACTCTGCCGGAAATCAATGCTGATTCGGATGTGGACGGGTATTATGGGCAGGCAAGGAAAATCGCAGAGGTCTATGATCTGATCAAGACAGAAAGACCGGATTGGCTCCATGCTATGACACTGTATCAGTTCAGAGATCGCGGGGGGCTGGGGCTGGAGCTGGAAGATCGAAAGACTCACCAGTTTATCAGACGTCTGCCATCATGTGCTGCTTACCGTAAAGCGGTTTCAGATCCCTACTACAATCCGGGAATAGTCCAAAAAGGAACTCTCAGACAGAATGGGTCGCGGGTGAAGCTGAAGTGGTATAATTCTGAGAAGGCGGATGGCATAAGGATAACCGGAAGAAGGCCGCTGAAGTCTGTGAGAGCGAAACTGGAACTGGAGAAGGGTAATTATATCATTCAGGTAAATGGCAGATGGATTCATACTACAGGCGGAGAAGTAGACCTGAAAAGCTATCTGGAGCCTGGTTCAAAGTATTCCATAAATGTTTTCGCGCCTCCTGCAGAAGGGGTAAACTCAGTTGGACCGGATGGCGGATATCTGCCCTGTTATCAGACGGAATTGAGCAAAACCCCTCAAATGGTTTTCTGATTCGTGTGTATTTGCTATTCAGACCTTCTATTAAATATCTTCTAGAAGACCAGAATTTCAGGCGATCTGTTTCCGGAATATGAAAGGAGATTGTTATGTTTAATGTTCTGGTGGCTGATTGCGATTTGGATTCTCATGAGTTAGTCGATGATATCATCGAGATTCATTTCAAAAATGTCAAGATAGACCGTGCCCTCTGTTATGAGAGTTTTCTCAATAAGATACAGGCTTCGGGCCAGCAGTATGATTTGATTCTTCTCAATCCGGATACCGGCAGTGAAAATGGAAACGATATCGTTGATTTCATTCAGAAATCCTTCCCGGAACTGATGGAAAGGATAATACTTATAGCTGATTCACAACTCGAGAGTTCTCCTGTCGCAAAGTCTCTTCCTGTTATCTACAAGCCCTTTTCTCTGGATAATTTCAGTGAAAAGATCAAGCAGGTTTGTGCCTGTTCTATTTAGGGTTGAATGACTAAAAAAACACATCCCGGCACTCTTTCTGTCTGCATGATAGTGAAGAATGAGGAGCCGATTGTGGCTCGCTGTATAGAGAGTGTCAGGGAGGCCGCTGATCAGATTATAGTTGTAGATACCGGCTCATCCGATTCCACCACAGAAGTCGCAGACAAGGCAGGCGCTGAAGTCTATAGTTTCTCCTGGAATGATAATTTTTCCGATGCCAGAAACGAGTCGCTGAAGAGAGCGACTGGTGAGTGGATACTGTGGCTTGATGCGGATGATATTGTCGCGCCGGAATCGATACCTCTTTTATGCAAACTGAAAAAACAGAAACCTGATAGGGTACTGGCATTTACGGTCCGCAATGAGCGTCCGGGGAACACCGGGACAGAGTTTGTTCAGGCGCGGATGTTTCCAAACAGGCCTGATATCTTTTTTGAGCGGCGGATACATGAACAGATGACGCCCAGTGCTATTCGTGCGGGGCTGATTATGGAGAGCCATCCTGTGGTAATTGAACATCATGGGTACGCTGATCCCGCAGCACTAAGAGTCAAGGCGAAGCGAAATGTTGGTTTACTTCTTCAGGAGTATCAGCATCTGGCAGGGGATCCGGTTATCACGGTAGAGATCGCTGATTCTTACCTGCTGATGGAAGAATATGATGATGCGGTAAAGTGGTATAAAGAGGTGCTTAAAATTCCGGGTTGCCGTGAATCATTACCAAGTATCGCGGGTCAGGCTCTGCTTGGATTAGGCAATATCTTAAATAAACAGGAGAATTTCTCTGAGGCTATAGAGTATCTGAAAGAGGCATCTGAAATCTCTTCCTGGCGCACTGATACTCTTTTCAGTCTCGCTGTGGCTCAGGAGATGAGCGGAGAGATCGAGGAATCCATATCGATTCTTCGCAAGATATGCACTTCAGAGGCAAGACCGGGCCAGGTCGGAGTGGATTTCAGGGCTGCAAGTATCAAGGCGTATCTCAGGCTTATCCGAATTTTGACTGAACAGAATCGTCTCGAAGAGGCTTTTGCTGTAATTCAAGATGCGCTATTGAAACACGGTGATCGTCCTGAGATAAGAAACATGGCCGGCAAGTGTTACCTGAAAGCCGGAAAGCTTATTGATTCGCTTCACGAATTTGAGAAGAGTATAAAAATAATTGTGGAGGGTAATCTTGAAGCATATCTGGGGTTGTGTATTATCTACCGGATTGCCGGAGCATTCGAGAGGGCGGGGGAGACTCTTGCCGTAGTTACGCCTTTGTTTGGTGAGAATCCCAGGTTTATGGTTTTCAGGAGTTTTATTTCAGGACAGAGAGATTCATCTGTTGAAAACTACCAGACTGTTCTTGAGGATCTTCGCAGGGAGTTTTTTTATACCTTCTGATCACCTCCTCCATCTTCGGAATCGGCATCGGTATCGAAATATTTTGTAAAGCAATACTTCTTTAATCAATTGGATCAAGGTTAATAGCGCATAATAGCTGCAGCCGGTGTTCTGTCCGGCATGTCCTCGGGTTCTACGATATAAACTGTTCCGCCACGCAGCATGGTGTTTATCGCCGCTTTATCAAGCAGATCTTCGTCACCGGGTTTTTTCTCATCGTGAACCTCAATATCCAGCTTGTCCTCCTTGAATTTTCCCCAGACATTCGTGGTTCCGTTTTTAATAAAGAGAGTCCCGATTCTTCCATGCATCGAGCCTGACACAATTGTTTTCAAATCGTTTACTGCTATCGGTTTTTGTTCACCAGAGAGCTGCTTGTAGAGGTTTGTGTCACGCAGACGGTTGGATTGGAAGAGGGGTTCTACAACAGGCCAGGCGAGATGAAAGATCTCCTCATCGGTCAAGTTCTGAGGGTTGATCTGAATTCCGTCTTCGATAAGATTCCAGTATTGGTTAGCTTCTTTGTAGAGGGAATGGAGGTAATCGGTCCCGATGAGAAGCAGAGGGGCATTTGTGTTCTGTATAATTTCTGTTACGGCTTTACTCACCTGGTCGTAATAGGCTTTTATTAAGGCTTTTCTATTGTCTGTGATTCGCCCGTATCCAAAAACGGTTATGTTGTTATTGGAGGCCATCGATGGCTTACTTGCGAACTGAGTTCTGCTGTCCATGATATCAAATTGCAGGGTCTCTTTAATGCCTGCAGGAATCTTATCGGAACGAATCTGGAAAAAGGAAAATCTGGAGCCGGCAAAAAGCCGGACCCTATCGATGTTCAGGTCGAGGAGGTAAAATCTGGTATTACCTGTAAGGGAGGAGAGGATGGGTTTAAGGTGAAAAGATGGAGCGATGTTGGTGATCTGGTGAAAAGAAACCGGAAGCCTGTAGACCTTGAAGATTCCAAGGGCAATAAAGACTGCCATCCCATCACCCTGTTTCTGCCAGAATGCCTCATTTTCCAGGAGTCTCTTTGCTGGATCGAGCAGTGTTGCTGCTGTTGCGCGCCTAAGCCCCCGCTCCATAAGCTGTTTCTCTGCTTCAGTTACCTGATTCTTGAAACGGATTGGATTCTGCTGCATCTCAGCCCCACTCCTTATTGTGGGCAGATAGATGGAGATACAGTTATCAAAATGAACGGAAATCAATTCCCGAAGATCGTCTTCTGTAAACAGATCCACGATTGTCTCCCTTTCTTTAGTACATAACTAAAAAGATGCAACGGTTATGCCATAGAGATGTAAGTATCTAATGGCCTGTGAATTGCATCAAAAGATGTCAGTTCTTCCTGGACAGGTATCCGTACAAGGACATTTACAATGCAAGGCAACAGCGATCAATTAAACGATAGAGAAGGCAGAGTTTCCAATCTTTCCTTGCCTCAGGTGATAAAAGAAATCTGGACCCAGTTTTCCAGATTGATGAGGAAGGAGATCGAGCTGGCTAAAACAGAGTTACGGGCTGACATAAGATCAGAAGTTTTCATGCTAAGTGGCCTGGGGATAGCTGCGGTCCTGGTGTTACTAACCATAAGCATGCTTCTGGTTACTCTGATTCTTGCTCTCTCGGAGATTCTTCCGGGCTGGGCAGCGGGACTCATTGTCAGTGGAGTTCTACTGCTGCTCAGTGCCATTGTGGCAATTATTTCCTGGAGAAAACGGGTAAAGGTTCCGCTGAAGAGGACCCGTGAGGTCCTGGAGGGAGATTTAAAATTTACAAGAGGCAGGTTTGCATGAATCTGGAACACGATCACAGCAAAGCTACTCCATCACGGGAATCGGATCTGCTTGAAGGAGAGGTGGAGAGTATACTCAACGATATCACACTTCTGCTCAGAGAATTGACCAACCGGATGCAAAGGACAGTCTTTATTTTGTTTCCTCTCTTTTTTGCAATTCTGCTTATAGTGGTCATATCGATGGCGGTTTGTTTAAAAAAAAGAAGCTCATCGGTGTGTTCCTGATGTATCATAATCAATATGAATTACCTGGCACATCTTTTACTGGCCAAACAGGGGCAGGGCAGTGCTATAGGAAGTCTTCTGGCAGATTTCACCAGGATTCCTTCAAGCAGGCTAAGTCTGCATTTCGAGGAGGAGATCGCCTCAGCCATAATTCTTCATCGCAGGATCGATTCCTTTACCGACTCTCATAGCGATGTTGCCTCTGCCTGCCATCATTTATTCAGTAAATATCGCCACTGGTCAAGAGTGATAATCGATATCGCCTTCGATTACTTTCTTACAAAACACTGGAGTTTATACAGTGATCTTTCTTTTGATGATTTTATCAGGCAGTCCTACAGCTATCTAAGTGATCTTCCTCCCGGGATGCCGGTACGATACCAGAGATTTACTCAGAGGCTGATCAGCCATGATGCCTTGCGGGCTTACTGCGGAATCGAGCAGCTCAAAATTGTATTCGATAGGCTTCAGAACCGTATTAACAGCACTGTGTCGATTTCAGGGGCCTGGGAGGATATCGTGGAACATCATGAGGCAATTGAGCATCACTTTCGCTCCTTTTTTCCTCAGGTGATTTCTTTTGTGGATGGGGAGAAGGAGAGGATGGGGAGTGTTACCTCTGGGGTGAAAGAGTGAATTAACTGTAAAAATCGCTAAGTTACCTCCGGGGTGAAACAGTGACTGAACCTGTTAAATTCCTGAATTACCCCTTGATAAAACATGATTATGCTGAGTCTCCTCCAGGATGAAATTGTGACTTAATTTTTGAGTCGCTGAGCCTCCTCCGGGGTGAAACAGTGTCTGAACCTGTTAAATTGCTGAATTACCCCTGATAAAACATGATTATACTGAGTTTCCTCCAGGATGAAATTGTGACTTAATTTTTGAGTCGCTGATCTTCCTCCGGGGTGAAATAGTGAATTAACTGTAAAAAAATCGCTAAGTTACCTCCGGGGTGAAACAGTGTCTGATCTTGTTAAATTGCTGAATTACCCCTGGTAAAACATGATTATCCAGAATCATCCAAGCTGACCTTTCCCCCGGCTGTTCTTCATGCTGAGGAATTCTCTTCAAAATTTTATTCCCGCTTATTCCTGTCATCACAAAGAAATTCCTGCATTCAATTCCTATTTTGAAAATCATTTTTGCACTAATGGAATTTTTCTGGTGAGAAAAGGCCTAATAGACACGGGTAATTGTCCATTTAAGGCTTTTTTGGAATGGAACAGTTTTTGCATGATCAATGGATCGCAAAAATGAAAACTTGTGACAGGCCTGTCCCAGATTTCATGTACCCTTTCAACATTTCACCATTTTCAAAGGAAGCGCAGTATGTCTCAGAAGCTTTATATTGGTAATTTGCCCTACAGAACCACAGAGAGTGATGTCAGGAAGTTTTTCTCCAAATACGAACCGATTCATTCTGTTGTGCTTATATCAGACCGGGAATCAGGCCGTCCAAGGGGTTTCGGATTTATCGAGCTGGAGGATGCAAATGCTGATAGTGCCATAGCAGAGTTGAGTGATACGATGTTTGGCGGGCGCAACCTGCGTATAAGCAGGGCACGCGACAGGGAGAATGTCGGGAGAGCTCAACAGTTCAATAGAGTATAAGAGAAATCATCTGCCGGCCTGCATACTTTTCCAAAGGGAAAGGTATGCGGCCGGATTAAGGATAACTGATAATTCCCCGGAAACGCTTATGGAACCATCCAAACCAGTGTTCCGGTCTTTTGCGGATCCACTCTGAAATTATCTCATTGTGAATCCGCTGATATTCAGCTATACATTCATCTTCACTTTTGCAAGCAAGATCAGGAGGTTGGGGTTTCTCAAGGACAATCTTGTAACTGTTTTCGCCTTTTTCCATTATCGCGGAGATCGCCAGAACTTCACAGCCGGTTTTTCTGGCTATTCCGGCCACTGTTCTGACCGTGTTTGCCTCTTTCCCTAAAAACGGTACCATTGTGCCATGTTTTCCGGCATGCTGGTCTATCAGTATGGCGACAATCCCGTTTCTTTTCATCACTTCCATCATCTTGCGCAGAGCCTGATGAGTAAAGATTGTCTTTACAGATGCTCCATCCCGTTTCTCTGCAAGCCATCTGTCAACGATCTCGTTTTTCATCGGTTTGGCTACCACATTAAGATCATTTACCATCCTTCCAAAAACCTCCGCCAGAAACTCCCAGTTCCCATAGTGTGCCAGAAGAACTATGAGTCCTTTACCCTGAGCCATCGCAGAATCCACATAATGATAATCCTGGATGGTGTAAGGGGGAAGTTTACTGGATTTACGCAGAAAATCAGAGGCATATCTTCCAATATTGAGGTATAGATCCCGTAGTATCTTTTTTAATTGACTGCTATCCCACAGTCCAACATGTTCCATGTTCTTTAGCGCAATCTTGCGGCAGACTCCTGAATAATAGAGCAGCAGTCCAGAAATTTCACCGATCTTAAGCGCTGCTGTCCTGGGAATAAGACTCAGGAATTCCTGAAGGGTTCTTAGGAGAAGGTATTCAATATTATATTTAATTTTATTTGAATTCATCCGGACAGTTTCTGTTTTTGTAAATTATGTGCGATAACCATAAAAATAGTAGTTTCTTCTGTTACCGGGGGATCAATTTACCTCAGAGGTGAAAAAAAGACTTAAGTCGATAAGTCAAAGAATTACCTCAGAGGTGAATCTTTAATCTCTCCTGTTCAAATTGACTATTTTACAGTTTGCAATATTCAATCATTAACATTTACTACAGGTATCGTAATGCTTGAGGTCTCTATTATCAGCCCTACCTTTAATGAGAGGGAGAATCTGCCAAAACTGGTTGAAGAGCTATTCTCTACAATGGAAAACATTTCTGATATCGATATTGAACTGATCATTGTAGATGATAATTCTCCCGACGGAACAGGGGATGAAGCAGAGAAGCTTGCTTTAAAGTATCCCCTTAAAGTGATTCACCGTAAGGGCAAGATGGGCCTTGGGAGTGCAGTCATGGAGGGCTTCAAGTTGTCCACCCGACCGCTTCTGGGTGTGATGGACGCTGATCTGAGTCATGATCCTTCAGTTATCCCGGAAATGATCGGGCATCTTGATAACAATGATATCGTTGTAGGTACTCGATTCGGTGATAAGAGTACTGTCGAGAAGTGGCGCTTTGACAGAAAATTGACCTCTTTTGCCGGTGTCTACCTTGCACGGAAGATCACAAAGGTTTCAGATCCGCTTTCCGGATTCTTTTTTCTGCATCGGAGGGTCCTTGGTGACATGAAACTTACTTCACCTGGATACAAGATCCTCTTTGAAATCCTGGTAAAGGGGAATTACAGCAAAGTAAAGGATGTTCCATTCAGATTCCGCACACGCGAATACAGTCACAGCAAGCTGAATTTTTCTGAATATGTTTTATTTGTGAAGCAACTGCTTCTGTTTTCGTTAAAGAAAAGGAGATGAGTGTCTTTTCATGATTGATGGTCTGGTAATGTTCTCCGGTGGTCTTGATAGTGTAGTGTCAACACATCTCCTTAAAAGCCAGGGGCTATCCATTAAAGCACTGCATTTTGTGCTCCCGTTCTATTCCGGGATGGGCCTTTCCCACGAGCGGGTCAGAACCTACGCTGAGGCGCTCGATGTTCCGCTGATGATAGTGGAGGAAGGGGAGGAGTTTCTGGAAATGATAAGGGATCCCCGTTTTGGCTACGGCAAGAATGCCAATCCCTGTATGGACTGCAGGATCCATCGCCTCAGAAAAGCCAGGAAAATTATGGAATCTGAGGATGCCTCTTTCATTGCAACAGGCGAAGTCATTGGTCAGCGTCCCATGTCACAGCGTCTGGATTGTCTTTACAAAGTGGAGAGTGATACCGGTCTCAAAGGAAGGCTGGTCAGACCGCTTTCCGCCAAATTGCTTCGTCCCAGCATACCTGAACAGAATGGTCTGATCGACAGGGAAAAACTGATGGCAATCTCAGGGAGGGGCAGAAATCAGCAGCTTCAATATGCCAGAACTCATTCACTTAAACATTCTTCTCCTGCAGGTGGATGCGTACTCACGAATGTTGACCCTGCGAGACGTTTTCTGGAAATGGTATCTTCCAACCCGGATTTTACGCTTGCAGATTTCAAGCTTCTGGCATACGGACGGCATTTCAGGCTGGGACCGGGGCTGAAGGCGGTTATAGCTAGAAATGATTCAGAGAATCATACCCTGGAGAAGATATTTACAGATGATGACTATGTGCTTCAGTTGGCTGAGGTCACCGGCCCCTGTTGTGTGCTGCGTGGAGAAGCGACATTGGAACAGCTTGAGCTTGCAGGGGCTATAACAGCGCGGTATACAAAAGCCCGCAATGAGCCTGAAGTAAAGGTTAAAGTGCAGCACAAAGGGAACACTATGATTTTAAAGGTGAAGCCGGCAGATGAAAAGGAATGCGAAAGACTTCGTGTCTAATCAGTTTCTCTTCTCCCACTTAATTTCCGGAATTTTCTTTATGTTAATGAGGAAATAGTATCCGGGATTGAGTTTTTCGGGTCGCCATTCAAATCTCATATCCCAGCATTCCATATCGCAGCTTATTCTGAAGCTGTTCTGCACCCATTGATTTTCCATAAAGTTATAAACACTGCTCCATTGTATTCCCCAGTTTCTTGTGAATTTCAGAGAAGCTGAAGCACTGAGGCTGTAATACTTTTCAGGAACAAACATCTCCGAAGGGTGAGTCCTTTTCAAAGTATAAGTGTACCGGGGTGAAAGACTTACACTCCATTCCTGGGGACCGGCATTGGCATACTTGACAGGGTCGTTTGGATGAAGCGAGTCCAGAACAAGCAGGTCTCCTCCCCAGAGTTTCCCATTTAATCCGAGTGTCCCGGTGCTGAAGTTGAGAGACATGTTTTTCATTATTGGTGTATGAAGATTATTGTTCTGATCGTAAAGCCAGAAGTCGGAATTAAAACTCAGGGAAAGTCCTTTAATGTTCGTTGAGGCTGAAAGTCTCAGATCACTGAATTTGAGGCTGTCTTTTTCAAAATCATAACTGGTGGACATGTCGACAGAAAGGATGGGGAATTTCTTCTCTGTCGGTTTTTCACCCTCTTTACCCGGTGTCACTATTTTACCATCAAACTGATTGTGAAGTCTCAATCCCATTTCCTGTCTTCTTTTGTAAGGCTGGCTTACCGGGATACCCTCGATATCAAAGAAATCATATTTCTGTTTGTGCTCCGGGAAAAGAGTGTAGCTTATGCTGGGGGTTAATGTATGGCGCAGAGCGGCGAAATTGAAGATTTTTATTGGAAAGATACCATACAGTTTTGTAGAAAGGCTTACACCAGCGTTAAAGACTGCATCATGTGCGATTTCGTTCTCATGAATATTCTTAATCGGAAGGATCTTCTGGTTGGTTCGCCTGACCAGGATACTGTCGGGATTTCCATAATTATCCACTGTGATTGTGTCGCGGCTGACAACTTTCCATTCATCATCGGACAGATTATCCTTGAATGGATACTTCAGCATGTACAGTGTATCCCGGGTCAGGGTGTCATAACCGGTAGTATCCCTGTCCATAAATCCATAAAAGGAGGAAACCCTTGCAGAGATGCTGGGATTGACATCAATGCATCCAAAGAGAACCTGGGGGGCTGAGATATCCAGTGACTGAGTGATTCCTGGTCTGTAAGAGGCTTTTATAAGGTTTGCCGGATCTTCTTTGTGTTTATTGACACCTTGCATATTGTAACCGAAATAGATTTTGTTATACCATCTCTCATCTTTTCCAGTGGGAACGGAGAAAAATGGCCTGGAGGGAAGACTGAAGTTGAAAGAGGGGAGATCCTCGGTAATTTTTTTGGTGCCAAGATTATAATCTCTCTTCCAGTTAATCGCAGCGGATGCATTTATGCTCTCAAGCCTGCGGGAAAGAGACATACTCGCAGAAACATTCTGATTAAGCAGTTCTTCATCTAATTCTGAGTTATCTACATAGAATTTCTCATGAGAGACCAGTCTTCCGCTTCCGTAAAGCTGTGTCAATCCATCGGGAGTAAGCTTCTGGTTGTGCGAATAGTTGATTTCCCACTGCTGTGAACTTTTCTGGAATTCTGAATCAAAAGCATATCTTCCGGAAATTCTGCCGTTCAATAGATACTTAATAGCATAACTGCTCCCTCCTTCAAGCACAAACTGGCGGAATTCCGAGATTTTTCCCTTGATAAGAAAGTCCAGGTAATCGTTTGGAGCGAAGTAATAACCTATGTTATCGACATAACCGCCGCTTGTAGGATGTCCTCCCCAGATCGGAGTCAGAAGCCCGCTTCGTCGGTTGCGTTCCAGAGGGAAGATAAAATAGGGGAGGACAGCAACCGGCGCATCACCAATGTTAAACACTACGGGTCTGCTGATGATTTTATCATTGGGGATAAGTTTTATGCTTTTTCCGTAAAAGTAATAATCCGGCGTGTCGATATGCGCACAGGTCGTGTAGTCTCCCTGATCCACATAGAGTTCATTTTTATCTGACTTGACAATTCTCTGACCTGTAAAGTAGCCGTCTTCCACACTTGTTGAGGCATACCTGACCCGTCCTCTTCTGGTTTTTATATTGTAAACCATATAATCACCGACAGTCGTGTCTCCACCCTCAATAAGCTGAGGCATACCGGTTGCAGTGAAGAGGTTGTTTTCTATATCGTAGGTAATGGTGTCTGCGATTAACTTTATATTCTGATATTTGACCAGAGCTTTTCCGTGCAGATTGAGAATTTGTGATTCGGCATCATAGTTTATCAGGTCTGATTCATAAAATATCGAGTCTGTTATTTCCTGTTTTTTCCTGCTGTCTTTAGAGGGGACAGTTTCTGCACTGTCTGTTGCGGCCCCAAAGAGAGGACTCACTGGAAAGATTAAAGTAAGCAGGAGGAGAAATCTTGATATTTGCATTGTTTGTTTCCGGGCAATACTGGGCTGCGCGGATTAACTTCTGGTTTCAAGCAGTACAGAGATTAACTGCTCGATTTGTTCATTTAGAACGGTTATAAGGAATAATGAAGTTTGAACAGTTATAAAAGCTGCATTTGGGAATAAAAATAATAAAAAGACATGAGGTGCGGGGTGTGTGGTTTGCCTCGCAGGTGATTTAGTGAGTACTTCTGCTGGTGATTTAATGATTTACCCCGTAGATGATTTAATGATTCAGCTGATTCACATCGTAGATGATTAAGTAGTTCACCTCGCAGGTAACTTAATGATTCCTGCACAGTCAATTAATGATTCACCTCGCAGGTGAATTATTGATTCAGCCTCGCCAGACCTCAAATCCGAGACACCACCTCCCGTCTTTTCTCAATTTCACAAATAATTCCCAAAATCTTCAGGCATGAACACACACAATTCCTGTTGTCGTCCAATTAGATGTTAAAAAAGGGAGGCTTTAACAATAGTGGAGAACGGGCATTAACCAATGCCGGACTTTATGGCTGCAGCGGAAAAGCGTAGCCTACGTGCAAACCATCTCTTTTAAAAAGTCCAGTTCATTTATCCTGCTGCTCCTTGAGATCATCTTTGAAACCGCTGATCCACTTACCCCCAGATAATTGGCCAGATTAATACAGGAAAAACCAAAGTGGCTGACTCCAACCAGTGCAAAGATCTCTCTGGCAGTGGAGATCTCATTAATTCGGCCGCTGTGAT
>JAAYIG010000006.1 GCA_012523595.1 Fibrobacter sp. | reverse complement strand
GTATTAGCCCTTTATCTTGATAACAGTGAGCAGGGATTATTAAAAAAAGAGATCCCTTACTGTGTCGGAAGAGATTTACGTGATGCTATTAACATGATAAATTTTAACGGAATCAAACCTTATGCGGTAGGGGCCGGAATGGTTCGCAGGCAGAGTCCACCTGCCGGAGCAGCAATAGAAGCGGTGAAAGCTTGTACTTTGTACTGCTCATTTGATGGATGATTCTCAAAGAAAATTACTCAGGAGGTGGAATAAGTTTCAATCTGTAACGAACTCATTTCATTTCAGGATGTGAAAAATTATGTTGAACAGAATTCTTGAAAAAGCAGGTCTTGAGATACTGACACGCGGGGGCAGTGGTGATCCTTTTATCACTGATATTTGTTATGATTCCCGGAAAGTCAGTGAGGGATCTCTTTATATTGCCATACCTGGAACCAAGGTTCATGGCGACAGCTTCATCAATGAGGCCCTTTCCAGAGGGGCATTGGCAGTAATCTCTCAAAATCCACAGACAAAGCTTTCGGTTCCCTGGATTCAGGTGAAAAATCCAAGGCTTGCTCCAGGAAAACTTGGTGCAGCGCTATGGAATGTTGATCTTAATAAAACCAGTGTCATAGGAATCACTGGGACAAACGGGAAAACCACCACCGCCCATCTTTTTGAAAAGCTGCTTCAGCAGCGTTTTCAGAGTAGTAAAGTCTGGATGTTTGGGACTATAGATTATCACATTAATGGTCAGTGTCACTCTGCAGATCATACCACTCCGGAAGCTCTCGATATATTCCGTTTTATTGGCAATTCTTCAAGTGCACCTGATGGACTTGTGATGGAGGTGTCATCTCATTCTCTGGCTCTGGACAGAATCGCAGGTCTCTGTTACGATTGTGCAGTGTGGACTAATCTTACTCAGGATCATCTTGATTTCCATAATGATATGGAATCCTATTACCAGGCAAAGAAGCGACTGTTTACAGAATACATCAAACCAGATGGCTGTTCGGTGATAAGCATTGATGATTCTTTTGGCAAAAGGCTGGCAGATGAGATAAGACCTGGGCGATGTATAACTTTTGGACAATCTGAAGATGCGCAGGTCAGGATAAAATCATGGCATTGTGATTGGAACGGTTCCAGAGTGGAAATCTTATGTGATGGCTGGTGCCGGACTTTTGAATCATGCCTGAGAGGTTTTTTCAATGTGTATAACATGTCTGCCATGATCGCCGGGGGCATTGGACTTGGTTATACACTGGATCAGATTTCAGATGCACTTCTTGGTATAACGACAGTGCCAGGAAGAATGGAAAGAGTATCTCTCGATGCACCATTTACAGTGATTGTAGATTATGCCCATACTCCGGATGCACTGAAAAACATATTAAGTACTGCCCGTCCGCTTACTGAAGGCAGCCTGATCTGTGTATTCGGATGCGGAGGTGATCGTGATAAAAGTAAACGCCCGATTATGGGAAGTGCTGTTGCAGAATACGCTGACCAGGCAATAGTTACATCAGATAATCCGCGTTCGGAAAGACCTCAAAAGATAATCGACGATATAGTTACTGGTATACCTCTGGACTTCCCTCATATCTGCATAGCTGATCGTCGTGAAGCAATAGAAGCAGCTCTGAACAGGGCTGAAAAAGGCGATTGCATAGTAATTGCCGGTAAAGGTCATGAGGATTATCAGGAAGTCAATGGGGTAAGGCATCATTTTAATGATAAAGAAGTAGTTACAGAATTATTTAACAGTATGAGGAATAGTTGATGAAACATATACACTCCGGGTCCTGCTCATGCAATAAAACAATCAGGTTGACCCTTGGATCTCTTATCGACTGGTGCGGGGGGGAGAGTGAATTATCCGAAGCTCTGCGGAAGAAAAGTGTTCAGGGGCTCTGGCATGATTCCAGAAAAGTGCAACCTGGGAGTGTATTTGTCGCAATGGGTTCAGATCGGGAT
>JAAYIG010000005.1 GCA_012523595.1 Fibrobacter sp. | reverse complement strand
TATTCTATTGTCAAACACATTCACCCATAATTTATAATATTAACAAGGTCTTTGCATGAGTTTTTTTTGTTAATATTTGATTTTTTACTCACGGAATCAGGTAAAGATGAATCCCAATCAGGATTACCGGTAGCTATTTTAATAATTGAATTGGGAGCAACGGTCAATCGGGTATCCGGTGATATAATGATATCCCCCTTGAGAATACAGTTCCCCTGTCACAACTCATCTGCTACGAGTCTGTGCCCCGGAATCGTATCGTCGGTAATAACATTGGTCTGTACCTGTTTTAATTTGATATAAGCATTATGTGGAAAAGGGTAATCTATAGTGAGTGTATCTTTTCCTGTGCACCATCTGCCTTTTGAAGTATCAAAGACAGTAACTGTAATTTCCCAGGTTTCTCTCAGAGGTACGGAAATTGAACCAGTAACTGAATCTCCGTATAAAGAAAGAGGATGTATAATGATTTCCTTCTTCCCTGAAACAGTGGCTACCGCACTATCAGGGATAAATGGAAACACTCGACCGGTCGGTACAGATGTTTTTATTACAATAGTACCGAACTTTTCTTTGCTTGGATCAGAATCGACTGGATTGGAGCAGAACAAAAATGGGAAGAAAATGATGCTGATAGTGGCATGAAGCAGAAAAAATTTTGGATTCATAGCGGAATACCATCCGGTTTTATATATTTATTTACGCTTTCAGTGTAGATAAATGGACATATCTGGTCCTGAAAAACGCTCTGTCATTTCAAACGGATTTAATCAAACTTCTCTTTGAGAAATGAGATTTCTCCCCGATGATCCGTAGAACTGACATGCTTACCTTGACTCATTCTCAATACTGATAATCCGGGCTGGATATAAATACATAATATTTATATATATTGGAAAAATAAAGGAGCAAATTCAGAAGTATTGTATTGTCAATTATGAAAAAGTCTGTCCCAGTGCCTGAGTACTGTACAGAAAACGATTGTGCACACAGTCAATACTTATAATATCAGAGTCAATAAAACAAGATTCCATCTGTTGTTTCAAGTTTTTCAATATTTCCCTTTGTCTTTGCGCAAAAGTTAATTTACTCGTATTCTTTTTGAAAAACCCATTTATAAAGGAGAATATTGCATTGAAATCACTGGGAATCTGTATTGGTGCTTCTAATCTCAAAGCTGCAGTTGTATCCGACAATGGTGACATACTGAAAAGTACCTCTATCTCCCATGATTCCTGTCCTCAACAGGCATTCTCAAACACCATTATGGAGCTGGGTACTTCAGATATTGATTATGGGTATATCACCGGACGAAAATTCCGCAGGAAAATCAACCTCCCCTCTATTACCGAAGCTGAATCTATCGAATCTGCACTGCGGCTTCTCAGATCTACCGGAAAAATGGAGGAGTCGCTGGGTGCTGTGATAAGCCTGGGAGCAGAGAATTTTGTTCTTTATCTGCTCGATACAGATCAGAATATCTGTGCTGTGGAAACCGGGAACAAATGTGCATCAGGTACAGGAGAATTCTTCCTTCAGCAGATCCGAAGGATGAATCTTTCCGTTGATGAGGCTGTCAACTTAGCCCGGGAATCAGTTTCGTACAGAGTTTCAGGAAGGTGCTCGGTATTCTGCAAAAGTGACTGTACTCATGCCTTGAATAAGGGTATTCCGGCTCAAAGGGTTACTGCCGGATTGTGTGAGATGATAGCAGAGAAGATTCTTGACCTGTTGGAAAAATCCAGCTCAAAGAGTATTCTGGCAATTGGTGGTCTCACTCAGGTCGATCCTATAATGAAGATAATCCGGGGAAACGGGTATTCTTTACATATACCGGAGTGTGCGCTGATTTTTGAAGCTGTGGGTGCTGCATGGTGTGCTCTTGAGGAGAAAAGATCTTTTTTCTCCCATGTAGACTATATCTCCTCACACCGCTCTTTCAGTGTTCATCCTCCTTTAAGTACTGCTGTCCCGAAGGTGACATTTAAGTCAATTGAAAGAAGCAGTGCAAAGTCTGGTGATGAGCTTGTGATAGGACTTGACGTAGGCTCAACTACCACCAAGGCAGTTGCACTCAGATTATCCGACAACGCCATTGTTGCATCTACATATCTCCGCACCAATGGAAATCCCATCGAGGCATCCAGGGAGTGCTATAAAGAACTCCATTCGCAGCTCCCCGGGAATGTTCTTGTGACAGGACTGGGTACCACTGGCTCGGGAAGACACATAGCGGGGCTTCACGCTGGAACCCACTTTATAATTAATGAAATTATAGCTCATGCAACAGCAGCTTCTTATTTCGATCCCTTGGTTGATACGATCTTTGAGATTGGGGGGCAGGATGCAAAGTACACTCACTTTACAAACGGTGTCCCCTCGGATTATGCCATGAATGAAGCCTGCTCTGCAGGAACCGGTTCCTTTCTTGAGGAAGCCGCAAAAGAATCACTGGGGATCGATTATCGTGAAATACAGGACTATGCACTTGAATCTCAAAGTCCTCCGGATTTCAGTGATCAATGTGCAGCTTTTATCTCATCGGACATAAAGACTGCCTCCCACGAGGGGGTAAGCAGGGAGGATATAACAGCGGGACTGGTCTACTCTATCTGTATGAACTACGTAAACAGGGTCAAAGGACAGCGTCCTATAGGAAAAAAAGTATTCATGCAGGGAGGAGTCTGTTACAACAAGGCAGTTCCGCTGGCGATGGCTAATCTTATAGGTGTTCCGATAGTGGTTCCGCCTGAACCGGGCCTGATGGGGGCATTTGGTGTGGCGCTGGAAGTAAGCCGCAGAATGGAAAATGAAACGGAGAAGAAGTATTTCAATCTTCAGGTGCTTTCCACCCGTGAAATCAGCTACGGCAAACGTTTCATCTGCAAAGGCGGCCGGGAGAAATGTGACAGGAAATGTGAAATAAGCATGCTGCGGATCGAGGATAGAAATTATCCATTCGGCGGTGCCTGTAACCGCTACTATAGTCTAATTGACAAAAAAATTACTGATTCCGGCAGGTATGATTTTGTCCGTGTCCGAAGAAACGTGGTTTTCTCACCGAGCCAGACCAGGTCATCAGCGGCAGGAACAATCGGCCTCAATAATTCTTTTCTGATGCATTCTCTGTTTCCCCTCTATTCCACCTTTTTCTCAGAGCTGGGTCTCGAGGTGATACTGCCTGACAAGGTTGACTCAAAAGGGGTGAAACGCAAAAGAGGTTCGTTTTGTTATCCGGGAGAGATCTCTCATGGAGCTTTTTACAATCTTCTGGAAAAAAAGCCTGACTTTCTTTTCCTGCCCTCAATAGTCGAACTTCCGGCGGAAAATACAGCATCTGCCCAAAGGGAGCATCAATGCACCTGTATGCTTCTGCAAGGAGAGCCTTATTATCTCAGGAGTGCATTTGGAGAGGTAGAACCGAAGCTGATCAGGGCAGTGCTTGATTTTTCAAAGGGGTTTGATTCTCAGATCCGGGAGTTCATAGAAATAGGCCGTCAGTGCGGATTCAGCGATTCTTACAGCAGGGCAGCTTATATCAAGGCTGTGGAGAAGATGAGGCAGACCACTATAACTCTGAGAGAAGAGGGAGAGAGGATTCTAAGTGAGCTGGAGAAAAGCCCTGATAATCTTGGAGTTGTGCTTTTCGGAAGGGCATATAACTCTTTTACATCCGATGCGAATATGGGGATCCCGGAAAAATTCGCGTCAAGGGGGATTCCAGTTATCCCCTGGGACATGCTGCCATTTGAAAATGAGAAAACCGGCCTTGACATAAACTGGGCAATCGGGCGGGATCTGATGAAATCGGCCACTTTAGTCTCCAGGAAGGATAATCTTTTCGGAGTTTATATCACCAATTTCAGTTGCGGTCCCGACTCTTTTCTTCTTGGATACTTCCGGGAAATCATGGGAGAAAAACCCTCATTGACACTCGAAGTTGACAGTCATACTGCTGATGCAGGTATCAATACCCGTATCGATGCGTTTATCGACATTGCGGAGCGGTACCGGTCTCTTGCAGGAAAAAGACATACTTCTCCGGAAGAGTTTACCCCGGCAAAACTGCAGTTCAAGAGAAAGGGCGCGGTTTTTATCAGTTCAAAAGGAAAGAGTTTCAGTATTTATGATCCTTCGGTGCACCTTCTCCTGCCTTCCATGGGAAGGTTGACAAGCGAGCTTATGGCCGCTGTATTCTCAGG
>JAAYIG010000004.1 GCA_012523595.1 Fibrobacter sp. | reverse complement strand
CATCTACACAGAAGCTGTTTCTGCCTTTCAGGAACTCGAGAAAAAAGCCGATGAACTGGCGGAAAAACAGGAGATGCTTGAATTTCAGAATAATGAACTGAAAAGTTTAAACCTGCAAAGCGGAGAAGAGGAAAAACTGGAAGCAGAACTCTCTCTCTTAAGTTCCTCTGCTCAGAGAACCTCCTGTGTTTCCGAAATTCTTTCCCTTCTGGGAGAGTCTGATGAATCAATTCAGAAAAAAATATCAGCCGTAAAGAAGAAGCTGGAGACCCTCTCGAAGTTCGATTCCTCGATTGACCCATGGATCAATGATACTGCTAACACACTTACGATCTTTACAGAACTGGAAACCTTCTGCAGTTCCTATCTTCAGGAAGCAGAAAACGGTGCAGACCCGGCACGAATCGACTTTATAAACTCCCGTCTGGCAAAAATACAGCGCCTGAAGAAAAAGTATTCCTGCACTCTTGATAAGCTCATCGAACGTCAGAAATCCATTGAGAAAGACCTGCTCTCCCTGGAGAATCTGGAATCAGACAGAAACGAGCTCCAGAAAAAAGTCTCGGCATCTCTGCAGAAATGTCTAAGTACTGGAGAGAAACTCCGGAAGGCGAGAAAGAAAGCTGCTGTTGAATTTGACAAAAAGATTACTGCGTTGATGGAAAAGCTCGGATTCAAGGGCGGGCAGTGGAATACATCTTTCAATGAACTCGAATCTCCCTCTTCTCAGGGTCTGGAATCCGTGCGTTTTCTGGTTCGGACAAATCCCGGAGAATCGATGTTGCCTCTGTCACAGACTGCCTCCGGCGGCGAAATATCCAGATTGATGCTTGCGATCAAAACTGTCCTTGCTGAAAATGATCATATTCCAGTGCTTATCTTCGATGAAATTGACACCGGCATAGGCGGTGTTCTTGCAGGAGAAGTAGGTAAATCTCTTTACTCCCTGAGCAAATCACATCAGGTACTCTGCATCTCACATCTTCATCAGATCGCATCCCTTGCAGATCATCACTTCAGGGTACACAAAGAAACCGTGGACAACAGGACCGTTACCCGCGTAGTCAAGCTCAGCGGCAATGAAAAAGTGGAAGAAGTTGCCAGGATGCTGGGCGGCAGCACAGAAATTTCTCTCCGCCATGCCCGTGAATTGCTGGAAAGAAAAGGGTAAGATTAACTGTCCCTGCCGGACATCCGGTTCAGGTACATCTGACGATAAAAAAACAGTTTGGGGTCGGTAAGCCGGTAGTTGTATTTCCCAAAAGACACATCGTTGTTTGTCTGTGAACGGATTCCATAGCCGATATGCACATGGGGACCACTTGTCCTTCCTGTCATACCGATAGTACCCAGTGCCTGTCCTTTTCTGACTTTATCGCCCGTCTTGAGGAACCTCTTATCGAGATGTGAGAAAAATATCACTGTTCCGTCAGCAACCACACCGATGGTTCTTCCCGCAGTAGCATTGGTTTTGACCACCGCTTCCCCGTCAATGGGACTGTAGACCACAGATCCGCTCTTTCCTGCAATGTCCATTCCGTAATGGGGTTGTCCCCCGCCGGTTCCCCTTTCACACCAGTCTCCGGTTACATACACGTATTTGTCTTCGATCAGATCCATGAAATACTTGTAAACCGGAACAAGCTGCTTTTCCTGTGGGTTCTTTATCTTTTCAGGAGGATAGAAAGTAATTGTGACATCTCTGTCAATGGCGTGGATATTGTCAATCCTTGGTTCATTTTCCTGGCGTGTGAGATTGTGAATTGCAACAGTCTCCATTATGTACTGATTCACATCAGCAAAACTTGGTACCATGGCCCTGAAACGACAGATTGCGTACTTTGCAAGCTTGTAAATCGATTCCCCATCCTTGAATGAATGGTTGAAAACTCCGCCTTCAGGAGCTGCAAATTGCTGAGGCGCAAGAGGACGTGGAGCATTCAATTCAGAGATTGGCTGATTAAGGCTGAAAATTGCTATAAGTACAGCCGCTGCAAGTGCTCCGGGAATCAGTGCTGATTTACCGGATTCAAAACGGTTTTTCCTGCTAAGAGGAGTGTTTAACACATATTGTACCCTCTTCACCAGTTCTTCAAAAGACTTTGTGATGGTGCTATACTGATGAAACTGGTTAAGTGGGACTCCCTCATCCTGGGCATCCCTGACTATTGCCGATTCCGGTATCTCAAGATCGAAAATCAGATTCTGGGGCAGCAGTGAAACTCCGGCACTGCTCTGAAAAGAAACCTGTTCACAGAGATAATCCAGAAATTTACGATTTTCACTGATAGTGCGTGTCTTGCCTTTTATTTTTAAACTCTGTCTCCCGAACACCTCGTTTTTAATTATTCTCACCCGAAGGGCAGGATTATGTCTTGCCAAAGCCATAACACTGGAGAGATAATCCCTGAGACTTCTGGTTGAAAGCGCATTGAGAGTTACTGGAATCAGGTTCAGGTCACTGTGAAGATAAAGATGTTTTGTAAGGGGATTCCAGACCGATGGAGTATCGAGTACTATGTACTTATAACTATCACGCAGTACTTTGAGATTATAAGTGAGATTCTCTAATTGAAAGTGTGAAGGAGATTTGAAAAGATCAGGTCCGGCGGCTATCAGGTCAAGTCCTGGATGTACTTTGGCAATGAAGGAACTGAGAGTCTTTCCAGGTGATTTCAGAGCAGGGATTCCGGGTGCGATCTTCTGAATCCTGGAACTGATGTTTTTCAGCAGTGAATTACTTTCATTTGGCAGGCTGAACCTGTTTCGAAAAAGATCCCAGGAATTTCCTCCTGCCGGATCTATCTCCTGGCCCAGAGCTACAGTTGCGCTTCCCTGTACATCAAGATCTATTATCAGTGTGGGGCCCTGCCGGGATAAGGCAGCAGCCAGATTTGTGGCAACTGTAGACTTTCCAACACCGCCTTTGATATTTGCGATATGAATTATTCCGCCGTTATCAGAGTCCGCAAATATCAAAGACTTTTTTTTAAAATCAGCCATACTGCAAAAAATGACAGATCAGACGTTTTGCCCTATCGCTTCGATCAAAGTTTCTACATCGGTAGGTTTAGGTAATATTCTGTCTCTGTCGCTTCTGTTCCTGTCCTGTATTATATAAGAGTCTTCTTCTGCATTATATAAAATTACAGGCAGGTTTTCAAGCTCTTTGCCGATTTTAAAGTAGTTGAAAATTGACTTATTCTTCTTCCAGGCCCCGGTCTCTATCACCAGTAAATCAACTTTTTCATTTTCAATAGATGTTAAAAAATCGTTTGTCGTAGGACAATCAATGACACGAAACTGGCGTTTTGAGGCAGCGGTTTTGATCTGTTCACGCCTTTTTCTATTGTCATCAACAAGGATCAGCTTCATAAATCTATCTCCAGTTTTAAGGGTATCAACACAGGATTTTCAGGGAAAGATCAGGAACCGGCATTTAGAGTCGCAAGCAGGTTCTCAGCACGCTGATGAAGATCTGTTGCAGTTGTATCCGAGATTATTTCCTTTAAATAGGTATGCGACTTTTGGGAATTTCGGTCCAGAAGTGCGATTTTCCATTTAATAGCATTGTGCCGGAATTTTACCCGTTCATCCTTCAGGGCTTTCTCCAGAGCCTGAATAGCTGATGAAACATCACCTTTCGCCTCATAACAGGCAGCCATCCCCTCAAGAGCCTGTCCCCCTACAAACTCCACTGATTTTGATCCTTTTATTGAATTCTCATACCAAACCAGCGCATCATCATATTTTTTCTGGTCATAGAGGATTCTTGCCAGTATAAAAGCACTCATAGAGGCATGCGGACTTGAACCGTGATTCTCTGCTGTGATCTTAAACTCTTCAACTGCTTTTTCCAGATTGTTCTCAGTATAGTAAATCATAGCTTTACCGAAAGCTTCTCTTGCCTTCAATTCGCCTGATTTTCTGATGTTGCTGAAAATCATAAAACCGCCGATAAGGACTGCAATAACAATCAATCCCCCGACAATCTGGTTACTGTTCTTGACAAAAAAGCTCTTGGTCTTGAGAAGTAATTCAATTAAAGGATCTTCTCTCATTTCCTGTTTAGATTTGTTGTATTTGAGATTCAAATAGTTCCTCCTTTATCGGCCAGATCTTGAATACGTTTTACACTAATATAGATTATTGCGAGTATACAAAAATGTTTCACCAGAGAGGGTGAAGTCAAGAGCCAGAGTCTGTTTCCGCTTTATTGCTCACTTTTTTTCGCGATTGCATACTATTATTTTGATCTTATGGAGACCCTCCAATCAGATTCTCTGAACAGCAAAGAACAACTGGATTCTTTGAGAGCTCAGAATGAGATACTTAAAGCTCAGTTAATGAGCACCTCTCTTATTCACGAACTCACCAAAGTTCTCCATTCCTGTACTGACCTGGAAAGCATAATAAAAACCATTCTTCTCGCGATCCAGGAAATACTGGAGTTTGACAGGGTTATACTGTTTGAGATCGACAGGGATGAGTTCTGTCTCAGACCGGGCACTTCTGCAGGAATTCCGGAAAATCAGTTGAAAACTTTCTCTGTTCCTCTGGGATTTGAGGGAGGAGAAATCACCGATGCCCTTTTCCTCAACCGGCACGTTCTGGTAGAAGATCCCGATGATTCAGCGGATTATTTCTACAGGTTCCTGTCATCCGATTCATACCTTGTAATACCTCTTGTCAGTAAATTGAACAAAAGATGCTGGGAATCAAAGGGATGTACAAAAACGATGTGCCCGGCCCACAGCAGCTTCAACCCCTACTGCTGGAGTATCATCGGAAGTGCTCTTCTGGCAAATGCCAATTCCGAAGATGAAAGACGGCAGGCATGCATAAAATGCCAGTGTTTCAAAGTCGAAGGCGTTCTCTGGATGGATCGGGTGAACCGTAAGGCCCCAATCACAAGTGACGATATCACAACACTGACTGCTATTGTAAACCTGGCCGGTATAGTGATTGAAAACTTCAGAATTCTCAATGCTTTTGATAAGGCCAATACCAGTCTCCAGAAGGCCAATGACATGTTAAAAATCGTCAATCGTGACCTTCAGGTGGCACAGGCTAAAATCAACAGCGACCTGGAACACGCAAGAAATGTTCAACAGGGTCTGCTCCCCCAGGATCTCAACGACACCGAGGATTTCTCCCTCGGCGCAAAATACCTCTCCGCCGATGCCGTGGGAGGTGACTACTATGATGCCTTCAGCATCTCAGAGGGTGTTTATGGACTGGTTGTAGCTGATGTCTCAGGGCACGGGGTCGCATCCGCACTGATCATGTCAATGGTAAAAGTGCTTTTGAAAAGCATTGTTCTGGAAGAAAAATCTCCTCAGAAAACCCTCGAACTCATCAACCAGACATTCCTCTCAGAAATCAAGACCGATAATTTCGTGACCATCTTCTATGCCGTACTCGATACAAATAACCATGTCCTTCACTACACTTCAGCCGGCCACTGTCCTGTTCTTCTGTTTAACCGCCAGACCAGATCCTGTGATATCATAAAAGCAGACGGGTTGTTCCTGGGTGTTTTTCCCGATATGATGCTCTCGGAATCAAAATTTGAATATATACCAGGTACAGTAAGACTGGTTCTGTACACCGATGGCCTGACCGAAGCTAAAAATAAAAAAGAGGAAATGTATGGTCTGGAGCGCCTTACACAAAGCGCCAGCAGATCCCTGGATATTCCAGCTAAAGAAGCAGTAAGTGCGATTCTTGCCGACCAGACGACTTTCTGCGGTGATGACCAGTCACCCGAAGATGATATAACCCTGCTGGTTATTGACTTCTAAACAACAATAGAGTTCCGTAAGCCCTCTTCGATTAAAAAACCACCTTCACAGATACGTCTATCACATCAAAGAGCCGGAGTGTGTTGTATTCATAGGAGCCATCAAGCTCAACTGAGTTTACCTTTATACCAAACCCACCAGTCAATTTCCATGGCGTCTCACGTGTAGACTGAATCTCTTTTTGCACACCGGCCCGCAAAACCATAAATTTAAACATCTCCTGCTCTATTCCTCCCGACATTTTCCAGGCCTGATCCCTGTAAAGAGGAATCTGTCCTTCCGCAATCAGAAATGTCGAATACCCCACCTCAAAGATTCCACCCATGTGCATAGTGGCTGCATGAGGTTCGAAATATCTCTTTCCAGTAGAGATATTTTTCCATCTGTTAACAACAGGAACATCCCTGAGCAGCAGTCCGTATCTGATGTTATCCGCCAGTTCCCACATAAATCCCAGATCTATTCCGGCTCCGAAAGAACTGCCGCTTATTGAATATTCATCATTACCCCTGGCTCTGTTACTCACCAGCTTGAGATTCACACCGAGAGAAAATGGACGGATAAAAGATGGTAAATTCAGAAATTTATAGGCAAAAGCAGAAACAAAGTATATCTCTGTAAAAAGGTTCTCACCCCTGTCTGAGCTGTAAAGGAATGCATGGCCGAAGCCGATTTCCCGAGTGGCTTTATTGACATAGGTGGCAGCCAGGTTATCGATAAACCCGAATCTGTACTGGTACGCAAGCGCCATCTCTGCTCCCGCAACCCAGGCCATCCCCGCAGGATTGTAAAGCACCCCGTAAGCATCATCAGATTCAGCAACGTATGCGTTAGCCATGGCAGCCGGACGGCCAAAAAAGGCTATCTGATCCGCACTCGATGCTATTCCGGATCTGTCTTCTCCGGATGAAGGATACTCTCCACTTATCCTGCCCGCCCCATCTCCTCCGGATGCATAATTGACCAATCCGTATATAAGCCCTGCCCCTATAACACCTGCAGCACTGAAAAAGAGCTGCTTTTCATTATGTACTTTGGGTCCGTAATAAACTTCTGATTTCGTTTCATCAACAGGGTTACCATGCAGACGGGCTACAGCAGTCTTGAGCACTTCTGAAACAGAAACACCGGGTGCACCCTGTATACTCACAGATTCAACTGTTCTCTTCATCAGTATATCGATCAGAGACAGTTTTATTCCATTCCTGTTGCCATCCAGATCGATCGATCCGTAGATCATCCTGTCCATACCGGTATTCTTTCCGATATCTAGCACACATCGGGGATCACGGCAATGAGAAGGCATCCTCTTCTTGACCAGCTTCAAAGCCTCCTCTATCATGTTTTGATTGTAAACATCATAAAACCCGATCTCCTTGAGACTGGCGATCAATTCCTCCGTCACCTTCCCGGCTACTCCACCTGCCTCTCCATAAGGCTCGAGACTCAGAACACCAACCTTTATCCTGCTCTCAGTCGCATTTGGCTCTGCAGATACCTGCAATGCAAAAAAAGCCAGAATTGCTGCTGAAATTAAACAAACTCTCACGGTTTCCTCCGCTTTACAAATTTTTCTCATGGTTCTCCGCCCTACTTGATCAGGACTATCTGTTTCATGAATTTCCATTCAGAATTATTTGCATCTCTGGCTGTAAGTACCACCAGATATCTGCCGTTTCTGCACATCTTCTTTCCTGGCTCAGCAATTGTGTATCCCGGTTTTGACCAGATTATGTCCTTGTCAGTCGTCCGTCCGTCCCACCATACTCTGTAAGGCAGACGATCGGCATCCTGAACATGTAATGACCATACAAGATCTCCTACCACATTGTATATACGAAGCCTTGCATCTACAGGAAGGAAGGCGGTTTCAACCTGAAATTCAAAGCATGTTCCAAGATGCTTATCGACTGAAATATTCCTGGGCCACACATAGGGAGAGAAGGGATTTGGAGAAACCTTGAGGTATCCCGACATTTTCATCTCCACCAGTACCGCATATCTGGAAAAATGAGTTACCTTTGCGCTTATTCTCTTTCCATCAGAGGAAACTGATGAACCTTGAACAATATTCCATTTCAGGCTGTCATCATCCCACCTCGCAATCGTCAACTGCCGTCCGGCAGACATCTTATGCAGAGATTCAGGAAGATCCATCACAAGTTCAATGCTATCCTTTGTAAGGTCGAATGATACATCCTCCATCTCGGTAATTTCATAAGCAAGTGAGTCAACAGTTCTGAAATTGCCATATGAACGGGTGACCTGGTTTTTAAGCGGTTTCATCGCTATACTGAGTTTCCCGCTTTCCCTGCTTCCCACCACATTCGGAGGAAATACCACCATGCACCCCTGCCCGTTAAGAGCCGTATCCGGTGAACTCTTGCGGGAGATCAAAAACAGAACATTGAGACCTCCTTCCTTTTGCCCCTCTTGTACGTATTCACCGCGTTTTCCTGCCGCTTCCGCAAATATTCTGACATGACCGGAGAAATGCCTGTCCGGGCGGAAAACACCATCAGTGGAGATTTTACCCGCAATCGATGGAGTAATTGACCATGTGGGGGAGATTCTCAGTGCCTTTCCTTTCTCATCAAAAGCTTCTACTGTAAACTCCGCCTGATCAGCAGAAGATGTGGTAAGGGCATTCATGTGTCCTGCATCAATTCGCTTTACATCTATAGTCTTTAGCGGTGATCCTGAAACGCGGAAAGGAACCGAAACCGAAACTGTGGTTCCTTTAACCTTTGTTATACTGGTGTCGATTGTTGCAGTCAAAACAATAGCTGATGAAGAAGCGTTTTTTCCGGTACGGACTATTGCTTCCAGCCCCTCCTTGCTTTCAAGTACGCACCCCTGCGCATTATTCAAAGTCCAGCGTATACTCTTTGGAACGATACTTGAGTCTGGAAGAAACACAGAACTGTAATATCCTTTGAATGAGAACCGCGCAGAATAGCCCGGCGGAAAAGTCATTGTATCCTGTGAAGACGGGGAGATCTCAAAACGGCTCAATCTGCTGGTGTCAGGTTTTACAAATGTCCTGAAAGACTCTTTGTCGTACCCGTAAATATCAGAGCCTCTGAATGCTCTGAAATAATACACCATATCACTTCCATCCCTGGGTGGCGCAATATTGAAGGAATAGGAATCTGAGCGGGAGTTATCTTTCCGGCTTATGTATGCAGAAGAGTTGAAATCTCTGTAATACAAAATGACGGAATCGAGATCTTCTCCTGAACTCAGTTCAAGCCGCACTGTTCCCTTAACAGGAGTCAGAGTATCGGGAGCGTTATGTTTAACATCCATTTGTAACGTATCAATGTGTACAGTTTCCGAATCGGCAACAAAGAAACGATGCATTGCCAGGTCTATTATGGAATTATCCTTTGCGTCTGCAGTTACCACATAAGCACCGGCCCCGCTCTTGGTCAAAGAATCAGAATGGGAGAGAGTTTTTTGAATCGGGGATTGAATCTTTACAGATCCAGAAAATGCACCCTCGCCCGCCACAAACCATTTGATTGTCTTTGTACCAGGCTTGAGGTGTATTACAGTCGACACAGGAGTTGACTTACCATCTGATACCTTCAGGCTGTCCGGTCCCTCGATGCTGTCAAGCACAAACCCCTCTTTACCAGCCCTGATTAAATAGTCACCGTCAGGTATCCTTCTGATTTCGAAATAACCCTGTAACGATGATTTTCCTGTGGCTATAACTTCATCGCTTGCAGCACTGACAAGACTTATGTTAGCACCCGATATTACTGAACCATCGGATACAACTGTTCCGGAAAGCATTCCCAGGCTGCGCAGAGTATCTTTGAATGTCTGTGTGGCTTTGACCACTGTCTTGATCTTACGGGGCTTACTGGATGCAAAGCCTGCAGCGGAGCTGATAACCTGATACTCTTTGTCACCAGGGAGGCTTATCTTGAAGTCACCGTAGGTGGCATCGGAAATTACGGAAAATGTATCAGATGAACCGGTCTCGATAAACCTGATTGCAGCACCGGTTACAGGAGCTATGACCTCTCTCTCCCCTACCCATGTCTTTCCATAGATAAAACCATTTACAAGTGTCGCACCGGCTTTCATTGTGATTTTCAGGTCGTTTTTTGGCCCCAGAACTTCTATTACATTCTTGTACGATGTAAAGCCTGTCTTCTCTGCTGAGATGGTGTATTCCCCGGCAGGAACAGAAAAGGAGAAGAAACCTGATTGCGGAGTCGAAAGAACCTCATCTACCTTCTCTCCATACCGGGAAATGGTAACCTTTGCACCCAGTAATGGAACTCCGGAACCATTCTCCACTATACCCGATATTGTAAATGGATTTCGTTCCAGAACAATAGAACCGAAATTATAGCTTTCACCATGGGCAACAGTGATTTTACTGGAAAATGATGGTTTGTAACCGGCCTTTTCCGCTCCGATATTCCAGTCTGCCCCATAAGCTCTCAGAACAAAATTCCCGGATGCATCGGTAAGAGCCGAAGATGTATCACCAAGATCGGAAACAGCATAAACCCTGGCCAGATTAACCCTGTTTCCGGCAACATCATATACTCCCCCGTAAATTGTCGACTGCGGCCTCTCCAGATAAAAAGTGACTTCAGTTGTATCATTCTCGCTGAGAACAACTGTCTGGGTCTGAGGCATAAACTCACTCTTTATCGCTGTTAATCTGTATGTACCTGCCGGCCTTTCTCTTACCAGGTTCCCATTGAAATCGGTGTAAAGCATCCCCGTTTCCATTGAACCATCCAGCACCTCTGCCTTTAACTCTACCAATCCTACAGGACTGCTTGAAACAGTATCATTGATAAAAACCTGTTCCATAGTTTTAATACGGAATACGCCGGAAGGCACATTGTAATTGAATTCAACAATATCACCCGCTGTTCCCGCTCCCCTGTCATCAATGGCGATCACACGCCAGGTGTATTTATTGGAAGTCATTACAGATGCTGCATCTATCTCCACACTCATGGTGTCCTCATAATCAGTACCCATGACCTCTTTCTGCCAGAGCACAACCTGTCCCTCAATTCCATTTATCGGTGATCCGACATAGAGATAGACCTTATAAGTGTTAGCCCTCTGATCCAGGTCAGTCCAGGAAAACCGTATCTGGGGATTGTCCCGCAAATTGAGGGTTTTATTTACAGGGTAAACGCTTTTTGGCTTATGAAGCGGGGTTCCTTTAATTGTAAAGGTCTTTAAAGAGCCGCTCCCGATTCTCATCGTGGAAAACATTGCGTTGTTTCCGTAGTTGTTCAGCGCTATCCATGTGTAAACCTGGCCCGGAGACAAGGGCGGAGGATCAGCAGTGATTGTCCTGGAAGGATCCGGTACCCCGTAGGTTATCTGAGTATTGGGGGTTATGGCTTGCCAGACAATACTCAAACCACCAAGGCTTATTGTTCCGCTGTCGGATACAGTATCAACTTTCACAAGCTGATCAGAAAGGACCACATGATAGTACGGGACCCCAGGATTTGATTCCCAACTGAAAACAGGTGTCAGATTGCTTATTGTGTCATGCGGATTCAGTGTAGTGACCGATTTGGGACTCTCAACAAAAATCTGAAACACATTTGAATACAGGGTATCTTTTCCCGGAACAGGAAAAGCTACAATGCAATAAAACACCCCAAACCCCATTCCCGGCTGGTCTGAGGGGCGAAAAGCCCATGCACGTTTGGGTGGATTTTCAGGATAATACTTGTTACTTATTGTGTCCAGCGCGAGAATCTCGCCAGTTGCGATATCACGAATGGTATCTACATAAGGAACTGTTACCTTATACCTGTAATTAGCCAGGTCTGCTCCTCCGGGAGTTCTGTCATAGTAAATGAAACCGGAATCGGGAGGAAGGTAACCCGGACCGCGGGAGACACCTGACCACCTTACCCATAACACTTTGTTTGCAGGTTGAGCCCCGACCGGAATCTGAACTGTCAAATAATCGTTTGCCTGCTGTGCAAATGCATACACGGCCGCAATAACCGCGATAAATCCAATTCTCCTGAACAGTCCCATAAAAATCCTTTCAGATCAATAAAATTCTGGATCAACTTTCCTTAAAAGTAGTAAAGCACCCCTGATTTAAACGCAGGCAGGGGCAGAACATCAAGTTCAAGCAGGACCCTGAATTTTGTGCCGATCGTTGAACCGAAATTCAAAACCGGAAGCATCGCCGATTTTCCCATGTGCATATATGGCATTTTGCTTCCAATCAGGTTTTCTTTATCCGCGTACCTGAAATCCATACCAAAAACCCCGATATTCAGGAATGCGTTGTAGATGTTCAAGTGGAGCAGAATAACGTGATCGACGTTGGCTCCCATGTCAATCACAAGAGAATCGTTTGTTCCAGGTCTGCTCCAACCGTCAGCGGCTTTGTGCTCTTTTTCGATCCTGTCAATCTTCAAAAGAACATCACCAAATGTCTTTGTATAGGAAACAGCCAGGTATTGAGGAATAATATCGAATGCGACAGTAAGTCCGGTCGGCATGCGCCACTGCAGATCGCTTCCTTTTCCATCCTTCTTTGTCGAGTAGATTACACTGTCTACTGCATTGGAATTGAGATTATTGAGAAACTCGGGATCTGTGTACTGAGATGGATCATTGAAGTCAACATTGAAGTCGAAAGTTTCCTGATCAACAAAGAATGGTACAGAATACCTGGCCACAAACTCGCCTTTAGCCCTGGTACGAAGTCCAAAACGAGAGGTAAGGGTAAAGCGCCAGGCTTTAAGCCCTATAGTTGGTGACCACACTTCCGCCTCATAATGCCCATAGGCAGATCCGTTGACCTTTTCAGAGGGGTAATCCAGTTCCTGGTCCAGATCGATACCATCGGCACCCTTTCCCTCATACTTCAGCCTCCCCATCAGATTGACATTGATTTTGCCCCGAATGTCCATGGTGAAGAGATGCCGGTGGAGGTTAAGGGCCATGGTCAGGTAACGGTTGATCTTGTAAGCATAACCGAAAGTCATCGTTTCCCAGCCCAATTGAAGGCTCAGAGGTACATTGATTGATCCTCTTAAAAGGAAACTTATCCCTTCTCCCAGAGAGTCAGGATTTGCATATATGTTGTTATTTCCAAGTATATTGGTGTAGCTGAGGAAAAAATTCTGGATGTTGGAGAAAGAGGCAACTCCCCCCATCATAGGCACATCCACTCTGAAGGTTGTATTGGGATTCTGCCGTGCTTTTCCCCGGGGGCGGAAATCTCTACCATTAGTAAATATTGAAGTATCGGCAAATATGGAATCTATTGCGGGATCGATATAATTGAGAAAATCACGGAGGTTTATATTCTGCTCAATTGGAACATTGAATCCGAAATAGCCTTTTGGATAATCAAATGAAACATCCGTTGGAGCTCTCAGGAAATCATAATTGAATCCGATCGAAACCCGGGCGTCCAGAGTCGGTAATTTGACATTAGCATTGAATTCATCCAGTTGCGGCATATCACCAGCCCTGGATTGTGCAATCATTAGTACCATAGCGAAAATCACTGCCCTGATCCGCATGAAGATCACTCCTCTTGAATTATGGACGCCGCACACCTGCCGGAACTTCCATTCTGTAAAGATATCACCGGATTAATGTACTGCTTATTATATGCTGATATTGCTGTAGTGTCAAGTACGTAAAAGGATTTCTCAACAGCGGCTAATTCAATATATTGAGGCTGGATCAGATATGAGGAAATATATATAGGGTGAGAATCCCCTTTGACGGGGTAAAAAAGGAGATTATGTCGAAAAGATTATTCCGCAGTATCAGCGTGTTGCAAGAGGCAATCGGCAACCGCTTTTTTAAGCTCACCTGAAAACTTGAAAAGGGGAACTACCCGCTTTTTAAGTGGAATAACTTCACCGGTTTTTGGATTACGTGCAGGCCGGGGCTTCCTTACCTTTGTATAAAAAGTTCCGAATCCGCGAATCTCAATGCTGTTCCCTTGTTCCAGAGTGGAAGCAATCGTCTCAAGGAGCTCTTCAACCACTATTTTGGTATCACCCTGGGTCAAACCGGTGTACCTTGAAACTTCAGCAATCAAATCATGTTTTGTAGTATTTGCCACAAGCCCTCCTGAACAATCCTAGCGTAATAAATATCCAATGAGATCAACTTGAAGTCAAGAAAAAAAACCACAAGGCAACTAAGCGAACTTTTGATCATAAACGCTGCACAGAAAACCGGTTTTTCTCCTTGTAAAATAATTGTCTGATCATCCTGTAATCACCGGAAACAGTCACAACAGGATAAGAAGTCGAAAAACACTCCCTGAATCTCTCCAGAAAGCGCTCTCTGGAGAAAACAAAATGCATAACCGACTCATTTCGTTTTACCATCCCTTCAATATTATCAAAACAACCCAGTCCGGGCCACCCCTGTAATTTCATGGAAAGCAACCTTTTCCATGCCTCAACCCTTGCCTTATCTTCTGCTGCACCGCATAAAATGTCAACCTGTGTATCCCAGTCCAGTATACCAAAGTCGATTGTACCGTTTATCACAATCTTCTCGAATTCCTCATCACTGAACTGCACTCCCGCTGCTGCAGCTTCAGACCTGTACTTTTCTCTGTATCTTTCAAGAGAGATCCATTTGGAAAGTACAGGTAATCGGGTGTAAAGAAATGAGGAGTCCATTTCATCAGGATAGGAAAAGTGTGCCGGACGCCTCGCTATCACTGCTTTCCCATACAGCCACGGTTCATAAAGCCCATACCCGAATCCTTCCGCCAGTGATGCTGATAAGGCAAGATCAGAAGCTGCGTACAATAAAGGAACTGGATTTCCAATATCCTGGTTCTGTCCGGTTATCAATTTTCCCGCATCGAGAATCACTTTCAGTCTGTACTTTTCAACCAATTCCCCGATATCTCTGAAAATACCAAGATCGGCTCTGCTTGTCCCCGGAGCACCCAGAAAAAGGTTGCAACCAAGAATCAAAGACCCCAGTACTATGGCCTCCAGTGGATTTTTCCTGAAAATTACTCTGGATGGATAGACGCAAAGAGGTTTTGAAGGGTCTATACTGGCATTTACAACAGATGCCCTCTTCAGTACAGAATCCCGCGAAACTGCATCATCAGAAAACTCGCTTTTTTCGGCCGGATTGGGAAACAGTGTCACAGAAAATCCCGCTTTCCTTAATATCTCAAATGCCTCGGATCCCGGCACCAGATGACGCACAGGAGACCCCAGTGCATAGAGATCCGGCATTATATCCACTCCGGCACTCTCTAAGACCTGTAAAGATCTGAGCTGCTCTACCCTCCCCTCTTCAGCGAAATCATGAATAACAGAATAAAACCTCACACCTTCCCCGCTCCACTCCCTTGCAACCTCCGCAAGTGCAGAGGAAAGTGCCGGATTTTTTCCGAGACTCATGTTGTGCCATAATACTGCTGCAGGTAAATGAAAGTCTTTTGAATGCAGAAGATCATTAAGCCTCCTCTTCAGCAGATCTTTCACTCGAAAAAAATGATCGGAAGTAGAGTAAGTCCGATAATCGCATTCATCAATGTAAATGAAACCGGCAGCCGGAAACTCTTCTGAGCCCTGTCCTCCGCACACCACAATGCTTAGTGAATCTTCACCTGCAATCTCTCTGAAGGCTGAAGCGTAAAGCCGCATCACCTCCCTCACACCGCCTATTCGACTGTGATAATGAATCTGAACGAGGCTACGGGGAAACCTATCCATAGATATTCTTCTCAGAATCTCTTTTTCTGTCTTGGGTGAAAGCTGCGATGAACCTCTTTGAGATACTCACGGTCAACATGAGTATAGATTTCAGTTGTAACAATATTGGAATGACCAAGCATCTCCTGAACGGTCCTCAGGTCCGCTCCTCCCTCGAGAAGATGCGTGGCAAAGGAATGGCGAAAGGTATGCGGTGAGACCTCTTTACTAATACCAGCATCTTCGCAGTATTTACGGATTATCTTCCAGATCCCCATACGGGTTATTGCTTTTCCCCGAACATTGAGAAAGACTGTGCTGTCGGAGTGTGGTTTCGCAAAGAAAAACCGTTCAGATTCGATGTATTCTTTTATCCAGTGAATAGCTATCTCTCCCACAGGCACAATCCTCTCCTTGGATCCCTTGCCCAAAACCCTCACCAGACCCTCTTCCCAGAGAATTTGCTCAAAAGTAAATGATGAGAGTTCCGAAACCCGCATTCCTGTAGCATAGAGGGTCTCTAACATTGCCCTGTCCCTTGTTCCGCCCCTCTTTTCAGTGTCTATGACATTGATTATTCTCTCGACTTCATCAACTGTCAAAACCGACGGAAGGTACCTGGTGGTACGGGGAGTCTCAAGAAGCTCTGTGGGGTCTCTCTCAATTTCACCCTCAGATGCTGCAAAAGCAAAGTAGCTCCTTAGCGAAGAAACTGTCCGCTGGATAGAGGTCGCGGCAAAACCTATATCATAAAGAACTCTTATATACTTTGAAAGCAAATCCGGTGTAACCGTGTTGAGGCTTTTTACACGATGCTGGTTTAAAAAGCCCTCCAGCCTTTGAAGATCAAACCGGTAAGATTGAGCTGTATTATCGCTCAGGGCTCTTTCCAGCCGCAAATAGGCAAGGAATGTGTCCAGAAGAGGCAGTTTTATACTCATAACTTAAGATAGGGATTTTCCCTCTTCTCTCTTCCTACAGTAGTCCTGCCTCCATGTCCAGGATAAACCACCGTATTCTCATCCAGGGTGAGAATTTTCTCCTTTATCCCCCTTATCAGCAGTTCCCCGTCACAACCTGGAAAATCACTGCGACCGATCGATCCAGCAAACAGAATATCACCGCATAGAAGAGATTCGCCAAATTTGTACGCGACTCCACCTGGAGAGTGACCTGGAACAAAAAGTACCTCAAGATCAAAACTCCCTATCCGCATCTTACCCACTGTCACATCCACGGTATCCTTGTCATAGGTAATCGCGTTTCCAATCATTATTGAGCCGTTGTATCCTGCATTCGTCAGCAGAATCTTCTCCTGGGGATGTGCGTAAACAGGAATATCTCCGAATATCCGCTGAATTTCAGGGATCCCGATAAAATGATCGAAGTGAGCATGAGTAAGGAGTATCGCCTGTGGATTAAGTCCGTTATCTGAAATAAAACCTGTCACCTCACTGCAGCCTGATGACGGATCTACTATAAGGCAATCTTTCTGCTCATTATGGACAATCCACGTGTTGGTCTCTATTGGTCCGGTGATAAATTTATTAATCAAGACAGTCATTATTTCTCCTTTTCGGGCGGGCTGTATAATGGCTCATCAAATTCTCCTGCAAAAATCACTTCCGGTTCCAGAAGTATGCCTGATTCTTCGTATACCGCTTTCTGCGCTTTTATAATGAGACGTCTCGCCTGAGCGGCTGTTCCCTGCCCTCTGTTTATAATAAAATTTGCATGCTTGACAGAAATTTCCATGTCTCCTTCCCGCATACCCTTTAGACCACTCTTTTCAATAAGGTGCCCGGCATAGTTCCCCGGAGGACGCTTGAAAACACTCCCGCAATTAGGAAAATCAAGCGGTTGTTTAGCTTTCCTCCCGGACAGTATCTCCTGACGTCTTGAGGCCAGTTCTTCTGGTTTTTTCCCGGAAAGAAACCTGAACTTCGCACTGAGAACCACAGCAGGTTTGTATTTCAGATTGCAGAAACGATAACCCAGATCCAGTTCTGATGCCTCCACGTGAACAATTTCACCCTTGATGAAATCAAAATACCTTACCGACTGCAGGGTATCTGCAATGCAGGTATTGAATGCACCTGCATTCATTATCACTGCACCGCCAATTGTACCGGGTATCCCTGCGAGTTCCTCCATTCCGGCATTCCCGGAACGCACGGCTTGACTCACCAGTAAATTCAGTGCCAGGCCACTTCCCGCTTCGACCGAATCTCCATCCCATTTGACATCAGATAAACCCGCCGAAAGATTCATCACAAGACCGGGCCAGCCTTTGTCACTCATCAGAAGGTTCGATCCCTTGCCCAGGATCCAGACAGGCAATCCCTTGTCTGCTGCCATCCTGAAACCCTCAACTATCTCTTTTTCCGCTGAGGGCTCCAAATAGTAAGCTGCAGCCCCTCCGACATGAAACGTATTCTTATCTATCAATGTTATGTTTTTCAGAAATTTCATCAACTGCTCTGTTTTTCAGGTGAACGGTAGATCTCTTTTTCGATAAAGAATGAGACCACATTTTTGTCCAGATGATTTCTATCGGCCTCCTCTCTGAGTATCTGCAGTGCCTTTTTCAGACTGGTCCGGGGTTTGTATGGACGATCCTGAGCTACAAGCGCCTCATAAATATCAATCACGGCAAGAATCCTGCTTTCAACAAGTATCTTATCACCTGTCAGTTTCCCCGGGTACCCGGACCCGTCAGTACGCTCATGGTGCTGTGCGGCTATCTCAGGTATCCTCGCAAGATTACCGGTCCAGGGAATCTTTGAAAGAATACGGAACGTAGAGACAGCATGAGAATTGATCAGCTCACGCTCCTCAGGAGTCAGATTTCCGGAGCGGACTGAGAGCTTATTCCACTCATCTTGACTGAGAAACTCCTTTTTCTGCCCCTGAATTGTGATATAAATTTTCTGCTTCAGTTCATCAAGACGCCTGTAAAGCTCATCACTTAGCCTCCCGCATTCGTTAACCTGTTTGAGAAGCTCCCTGTCCCTCTCCACCTCCTCTATCGAACTCCATCCCGGAGCATTCGACGGTTTGAGAGCAAGCAGAAGTTCAACATAATCCATTCTTGACATAATGCTTTCAAATTCGCCCTGGCCGAGCTTGTTCTCTTTTGTTAATAAATACTCAGGAACTCCGATTTTTCCGATGTCATGGAGCAATGCAGCAAACTGAAACTGCTTTCTCCTGTCAGGTGAACTGGCCAGTTCATAATAGGGACATAAGGGATCCTTTTCCGCGGCATCAAGAAAAGCATTTACAAAGCCCATCACACGCTTTGAATGTCCCGATGTTACCCTGTCCCTTTCATCAATGGCAGCTATCGATGAACCCAGGAATCCCTCAAAGAGGGCTTTGATGTTTTCATATAGCTGTGCCCGCTCAATCGATACAGCGGCCTGTGATGCAACAGATTGCACAAACTCCTCATCAGAAAGAGAAAACGACCTCACCATCTGATCCGTATTTGCTTTATCGAGTCTTACTGAGGGGGCATTTTTCCGGTTTATCAATTGGAGCACTCCGACCACTTCACCATCGTGATTCTTAAGAGGGATAGTAAGCATCGATTTGATACGGTAGCCGGTCTTTTCCATCAATGCCCTGCCGGCCCGGTAAGGAACCGATTCATCAAGCCTTTCTACATCATCGATATTAAGTGATCTTGCGGTAAGCGCCACATAACCGGCGATATAGTTACAGTTGATCGGAACCGAATACTCAGGCATCCTGCCAAGATCCGCAGAATCGTTCTGAGCGACTTTGAAGGAAAGAGTGTCGCTGAAGGCTCCACCGTGCTCCTTCCTCTCCCTTATGTAAATACTTCCGGCATCAGCACATAGAATCTCTCTGCATGTGGAAAGGATGAGTTCCAGAAGTTTCTGAAGATCATTTTCACTTGACAGTGCTGTCCCGATACGCACCAGATCCAGTTTCTCATTACGGTATTTGACAATTGCGGAAACCATCGCTTTGTTCCGCTCATTTACAGCATCGCTTCTGACAATAGCCAGAAGCATGCTGCAGACTGCCGCTTTTGTAAGTGGAGTCTCAAATACACCCAGAATAGGCATCTTATTTATAAAAGAGGGAACCTCATCTCCTACCCTTTGAAACAAAGGAAGGCATTCTCCGGAACCAAGCAGAAGATTCGCGAAGAGCTCAAGGATCAGATCCGGTGAAGGCGGCAGAAAGGAAAAAAATCCTCTTGGCAGATCTTCCTCGAATCTCTTTCCCTGAATGCCATCTCTGCTCATTACAGTCACGGTAAAGCCATGGATTCCGGCAACCTCTCTGAGGAGATCGAGATCCCTTTGCTGAATCTCTCCGGAAATACAGATCAGTGAGCCCATTCACTCATCCAGTCTGAAAGGCAGGACAACTGTAGATATTACACTTTAAATTTAATACATATTATAATCAATAAAAAAGCCTGCCCTTGAGGAGCAGGCTGAATATGGCGGACCGGACGAGGCTCGAACTCGCGACCTCTGGCTTGACAGGCCAGCGTTCTAACCGACTGAACTACCGGTCCCGATAAAATCGGTTTAATACCAATCTAATTATCAATGGGCGTTGAGGGATTCGAACCCCCGACCACCTGCTTGTAAGGCAGGTGCTCTATACCAACTGAGCTAAACGCCCTATTTCTGCTGTGGAGATTTCTTCTGCTCCTTGCCTTTTACAGCCAGAGCAACAGGAATCAACACACAGTATACACCAACCAGAATAAGAGGCGCTACGCTCTTTGATAATGCACTATCAACAGGCCCCTGCGCCAGAAATATATATCCAACTACAAGTAAGACCAGACTTATTGCAAAAAGCTTGTAATTAATTGATGAAAAAAAGTTCTGCATTTTTTCTCCAAAAAAGATTTTATAAATTAGATAAGGCTCACCGTGATGTCAATATTAAAGTTTCAATGTTGAGAACAATTTTTCGCGTTCACTCTCATCTTCTGTCTTCAAAGCAAGCATCCTCTCTCTGGTCACTTTCAACACCAGGTTTAAAAGGCTTGCCAGATTCTGCATCTCGTCACCCTTGCGCAATTTGATCTGATCCGTATAATCTCCCTCGATCATATTATGGCAAACCTTCTCGAACCGATACACAGGTCCGGCTACTTTATGAGAGAAAAAGATGGTCAGAAGGACTATCTGCACAATGACCAGAAGCATCCCTGCCCCGAAAACCCACAACAGTGAATTCAGAAGATTTTTCCGGAACTCTTTGTTTGATGAAAAAGTTCTGATATAATCCTTGACCTCATTAATCAGCACTCCATACCTCTCAGGTGATGGTTCAAGCTGATCCTGGAGTTCAAGAACAATTTTGCTTTCGATATCCTGCTTAATAATTCGTACTGTAGTGCCGATAATTGACTGAGATGCGAAATAAAGAGTCAGCAGCATGAATACCAGAAGTATTATCATTGGTATTAATAGCGTCAGCATGTATCTGCCTTGAAAATTCCTGTCGATAAAAAAATGCGTTCTGGCAAACCCGGCACTTTTCTGCTGCACCACTTACACTCCTTTTTCTCTGTTAGGATACTCAACTCTGGAATGAAAAATTCCCTGCAGAACCGGCATGAATCCCTCTATAATCTCATCCAGGTCCCGTAAAGTCAAATCGCTCTGATCCAGTTGTGATGAAATAAACTTGTCTCTGATAATCTTTTTCACCAGCTCACGCAGTAGCTTGGGAGAGCTTGTTCCCAGGCTCCTCGATGCAGCCTCGACTGAATCAGCCAGCATGATAATCGCAGCCTCCCTGGTCTGCGGAATCGGCCCGCTGTATGCAAAGTCCTCGGGTTGAACCTGCTTGTGCTGATCCTGCTCAAGTGCCTTTTCATAGAAAAAGGAAACCGTACTAGTCCCATGATGCTGCATGATAATATCCTGAATCACCTTGGGGATACGGTGCTTTCGTGCCAGTTCAACGCCATCCTTTACATGCGAGCATATTATAAGAGCACTCATCGAAGGCGCCAGTTTGGTATGCCTGCTTCTGTCTACTGTCAAACAGTTCTCAACAAAATAATCTGCCTTCTCTATTTTTCCTATGTCATGGTAGTAAGAAGCCACCCTGGCCAGAAGCGGATTGGCACCTATCCTCTGGGCTGCGGATTCTGCCAGGTTCCCCACAAGCACACTGTGATTGTAAGTTCCCGCAGCCTCGATAGAGAGCCTTTTTAAAATGGGATTATTCATATCCGAGAGTTCCACAAGAGTCATATCAGTAGTGATATCAAAGAACCTCTCGAAAATCGGTGTAAACATCATCGTCAGGAAAATTGACACGATCACACTGATAAGCAATAACCCGTAATTCTGGAACAATTCAATGACAGACATCTTAAAACCAATAATATGCCAGATAGAAATCACAATCATATAGATAATTGCAACAGGAGCAATCACCTTGAAGAAATGCCATCTGTAGCGGATATTACATCCCATAAAACAGGCGATGATCCCCCCCAGAAAAGCATAGAGAAAAAAGAAATGGTTAAAGCCCATTATCATTCCGAAAAAGATGCTCACAAAAAGAGTGAAAATGAAGCTGATCTCCAGGCTGAAAAGAATCGATGCCAGAAGGGAACCGGTAGAAAGGGGGATCAGGTATTCCGGCACCAGAGACCCCATCTCAATCATCCCCTCAAACAGCTTCGGCGCAAGCATCATTCCCGCCCTGATTATAAGGAGCTGCAGTACGAGCAGTAAAGCAAGGGCCAGAAGATGTTTACTGTTTTTCATGAGCTTCTGATCGAACCTTCTTATGTAAACGGCAACAAAAAGAAGAGGCAGCAGCGTCAATAACAATCGTCCTGCATTACCGGCCTTCACTTTGCGCTTCTCCTGGACATTTCCCAGTACATCCAGTGCTCTTTGCAGAGAACTGAGTTTCTGGATCACCTCGGCTGTGACTTCCTGGTGTTTTCTTACGATTTCGGTGTCTTTTATAACCTTGCCGCTTATCTCCAGGATATCCTGAGTTGCCTTCTGACGACGCTGCATCGTAGCTGCCCCATTTAATCTTACATTGGGGCGGCAGTATGCAAAAAGCAGCTCGTAGATTGTGTTGAGCGCCTCATCATCAAGCTTCCTGACATTCCGCAGACGCTTTATGCAGCTCTCCAGAGCTATTTCCTTAACCGGGATTTCCTCTGTGGAGACTGTCTTTTCTTCTGAGTCACGCCTGAGAGAAACATACTCACGATCATAGAAAAGATGCTGCTCAAAAGAGGTATTATACGTCGACCTGAGCTGAGTCAGCTTCTTCATGTCGGGAACAAGCAACACTGCAGAGATTCCCTTTTCAAGCAGTTCGTCTGCCAGCAGCATTGCATCATCGAGCAGATACGGGCGTCTCAGAAGAATGTTGAAGGTGTTCTCAGATATCTCCTTCGAAAATGTCTGCCGGATAAGGCTTTTTGCAGAATCCGTTGCTTCCCTGTCCAGATGTTTGATTATGGCGTTACGAAGTTCAAAAAACCTGTTATTTACCGTCTTCCTGACACCTGTATCATAATCAAGCACAGCCAGAACCTGACTCATCGCCTTCTTTCTCTCCTTCTCAAGCTCCTCCGGAGACCTCACAATATCAAATGTGAAAGGGGCGATTATTGTCTCTTTTGCGGCTTCACCAAGCTTTGGAAGATCAAAGGACTGAACAGTCTGGGTATAGGGAAAAAGAAGAGCAACAACGAGGATTGTTCCAAGAAGAACAAAAAGTGGCGGAGAAATAAACAATGGCAGGCGAACCCGGAACTTCTTTCCAATACGGATCACTTTCAGAGATCGTGTGTCCCTGCGTGTTTTTTTGGAACCCTTTAACATGTCAGAGCTGATCAGATTTCCTCTCCGAAAATGTTACCCTCAGGGAACATCAATCTCATATCAAGCTCACGCATTTCCCTTTGGGTTATATTGTAATGAAAATACATACTTTTCATCCTGTTTTCAAAAATCATCGGGAGAAAGCTCCCCTGAACAGGACAATCAAACCGGAATAAGAACAACGGAATTCATCGTGATAAAAAGTTCTGCACCGGGTTCTCCCGTGCTTTTTTGTAGTATTGAAGAATCTGCCTTGTAAAGATCAGATTCCGTGATCCGGGGTTTCCCCCAGGCAGCCTGAAATTGCTCCTGAGCTTTCTGCTCACGAGCAATTGTGCAATCTTGCAGAGAAGCCTCTTAGCTCCAATTCTTGTAGGTAAGTACTGTTATCTGCGCCGAAAAAGTGGTGCCTTGTCAATTACTGCTCTCAGGACCGCCTGCACCTTTGGTTACTCGGTAGCTCCCTCGGAGTCTGCATTCAGGCTGTTAAGCTCTTCCTTCTGACCATCAAGCTCTTTTTGTTTTCCCTGAAGCTGCTGCTCAAGGGCTATTCTTTCCTGACGAAGTTCAGAGAGTTTTCTTTCGGCGCTCTCAGCGGCTGATCTTGCTTCTTCCAGCTTCCCCGTTTCTTCTGTGTTCGGCTTTTTCGTACATCCGCTCAACCCCCATAACACCATAGAACCAATCAGAAGCACACGGGAAAGAGTACGTACAACAGACATTGAAACCTCCTGTTTATTTTTCGGAAAGTAGTATTCCAGTTCAAGTAGTTTTTATATAATAGTTTCTAAGTAATTGGCAAGTCAAGGAAAATAGGCATGGATAACCCTCCCTTTACCCCTGTTTCCGACTCCCGGCAGACATCACCCCTTTTCCTCCTCAAGCCAGATACCCAGCTCTCTTAGCTGTTTCTGAGCAACAGTATCAGGAGCATTGTCCATCAAAGAGATGCCGGCGGTTGTTTTAGGAAAAGGAATAGTGTCTCTGATGCTGTCCAAGCCAAGCATCACCATCACCAGACGGTCCAGACCAAATGCTATTCCCCCATGAGGAGGAGCACCGAATGTCAAAGCTTTAAGAAGAAACCCGAACTTGTTTTCAGCTTCCTCTGTGCTGATTCCCAGAAGATTAAATATCCTCTGCTGAACCTCCCTGCGGTGTATTCGAATACTTCCACCACCCAGTTCGAAGCCGTTAAGCACCAGATCGTATGCACGCGAACGGGCTTTATAGAATTCTGGTGTATCAAGAAGGTTTATGTCACTTTCCAGAGGAGCGGTGAATGGATGATGTACAGATGTATAACGCTGCTCCTCCTCACTGAATTCGAACAGAGGAAAATGATTCACCCACAGGAAGCGAAAGTCATCTTTAGATGTAAGATTTCTCATCCTGGCAAGTTCAAGCCGCAATTGTCCCAGTGATGTAAAGCAGATTTTCTCCGGGGCGGCTACAATAAACACCATATCTCCTGCTTTAGCCCCGGTTTCTTCCGTAAGTGAAGCAATTTCATTTTCAGAAAGGAATTTTTTCGAGGGGCCTTCCACCCCCTCATCTGTAATGCGCAGCCACACGAGCCCTTTTGCACCGAATCTGGTGACAAGAGCCGTAAGATCGTCAATATTTCGGCGTGTCAAGTCGGCGAAACCGCTGGCAGCTAAAGCAGCAATGAAACCTTTGCTTTCAATAACAGAACTGAAGACCTTAAACCCCGATCCAGAAAAGATCGAGGTGACATCCTTTATCGGCAGGCCAAATCTGATATCCGGTTTGTCACATCCATAGGTACGGAAAGCTGTCTGATAGGTCATGCTGGGAAACGGCTGAGGGATCTCCCTCCCCAGGCAGTTTCTGAAAAGAGTTGCCATAAGCGTTTCGAAAATAGAGTAGATATCGTTCTCATCGACAAATGATAACTCCGCGTCTATCTGAGTGAATTCCGGCTGACGGTCAGCCCGCAGATCCTCATCCCTGAAACATCTCGCTATCTGAAAGTACCTGTCAAATCCGGAAACCATCAGAATCTGTTTATAGGTTTGCGGGGACTGAGGAAGCGCGTAAAACTTTCCCTTGTTAAGGCGGCTTGGCACAAGGAAATCCCTCGCTCCCTCAGGGGTACTTTTCATTAGTATTGGTGTTTCTATTTCCGTAAAACCCATGCTCCACATGTATTTGCGTACCTCTTCGGTGACCTTGTGCCTGAAGAGGATATTTTTCTGCAGAGATGGACGACGGAGGTCAAGATAACGGTAGCGAAATCTGTGTTCCTCTGACTCCGAGATGTCAGGATCATTAATATGTAATGGCGGTGTGGCGGAGGTATTGAACACCTCCAGTTCTTTTGCGACGACTTCTATCTCTCCGGTGACCATATGTGGATTTGCCATATTACCGGGGCGTTTCCTTACGGTTCCCATCACTGCTATTACATATTCATGCCTTAGCTGAGAGGCATCTTCGGCCAGATTCGCATCTGATTCAGGGCTGAAAACGACCTGTGTAATCCCCTGTTTGTCTCTCAGGTCGATAAATATTATTCCACCATGATTACGCCAGTTGTGTACCCATCCATTAAGAATTACCGTCTCACCGTCATTTTTTGCAGTCAGTTCACCGCAAGTGTGAGTTCGATGCCAGGCAGTTTTAAGACTCATCTTTTCACCTCATTCATGAAATATTCAAGAGCCTGAAAAAATAACAACTGCCCGAGAAGGGATAAAGAGGAGGAGGTAGTCTTTTTTGAGGAAAAAATACTGGTATGGTTCATGCAGGGAAATTCCTATTAGTCCGGGTATCGGGCATTTTATCATGTGTATAGTTGTTTGCAGGAGGGAAAAAATGGTCACTGTTTTTGCTTCCTAATTTTTTTTAATGAAAGCCTTGGAGTACAGAAACTATTTTGAATGCGTTTAAATTTTTTAAGGATTAAATAAGTCTCATCTTCCAAACAAATCGGAGAGAAAAAATGAAAACACCCAGATTACTCATTGTGGATGATGAGGAAGCCACACTTTTTGGCTACACCAGGTATCTGACAAAAGGTGGTTTTTCTATAGAGACTGCAAAGTGCCTTAAAGACGCAAAATCATTGATATCATCTGAGCACTTTGATGCAATTCTCCTGGATTTGAAGCTTCCGGATGGCAATGCCATAGAGTGGATAGGAGAGCTTCACAGTACATACGAGAATCTTGCAATCATTGTAATAACCGGGCTGAGCGATATCCCAACAGCGGTTAAAGCCATGAAATATGGCGCCCACAATTTCCTCACCAAGCCGGTAAACATGGATGATCTGGTAATAAGCATTAAAAAGAGTCTGGAGGTAGAGGAACTCCGCAGAAGAGACTCCATTTATCAGCGTCTTGCCCCACAGAAAGCGGAACCGTTTTTTGGCAACAGCCCTGTAATTGAGAAAATCATTCAATATGCCAATGTTGCCGCGATGAACAACACAGTTGTGTTGCTTCATGGGGAGACCGGTACCGGAAAAGGGATTCTTGCCCGCTGGATACACGATCACAGTGCCCGTAAAAACGAGGCTTTCGTAGAAGTAAACTGTTCGAGTCTCAAGGGCGAACTGCTCAGAAGTGAGCTTTTCGGGCATGCTAAAGGAGCATTCACCTCAGCTATAAAAGATCGTCCCGGACTCATCGAGGTTGTTGACGGTGGAACATTGTTTCTCGATGAAATCGGGGACATGGATCTTGAGGTACAGGCTCAGCTTCTGAAAACAATTGAGGAGAAGTCCTATCGCAGGATCGGCGAAAACAAGGTGCGCACATCCGATTTCCGGCTTATCTGTGCCACAAACCGCAACCTTACCGAAGCATCAGTAAACGGCAGTTTCAGAAAAGATCTCTATTATCGTATCTGCATCTTCCCCATTAACCTTCCGCCACTGCGGGAGAGAAAAGAGGATTTGCCGGGGCTGATAAAACACATTCTGGTCAGCTACTCTTATGACAAATTCCCCTTGGACAACAAGGTGATTGAAACCCTGATCAATTATCCCTGGCCAGGAAATATAAGAGAACTCAGGAACATGCTGGAACGCGGACTTCTTCTGGCCCAGAACGAACCTCTCTCGGTTGCTCATTTCCCCGGACTTGAGAAAACAAGCACTCCTGGGCAGAAAGAGTTCACCTACACATGGAATCTCGAAGAGATTGAGAGAAACCATATAATGCTTGCACTGAAACATTTCAGCGGCGATAAATACGAGACGAGCAGCGCACTGGGGATCTCTCTTTCCTCTCTGTATCGTAAACTCGATAAAATCCAGCAACAGCAACAGGCCCCAGCATAAGTTCTCATTTTAGAAATACTTTCTCATTTTGGGAAGCACACTTTCTCACTGCAGGAGTTCTCCTGCAGTGAATCTCTGTTTTCCTCTTGGCACAATATTTGTTGTCTTTAAAGGTTCACCATTTCCTGGAGCCTTTACGATTCACAATTCCATTTACCAGAAACCAGTAAATTATGGAGTTCCAATCATGAATAATGAGCGCTATATCGATTTCCTGAAATTCGCTCTTCATCGCATAATCGAAACCGCACTCCTCTATGAATCCCAGGCAAAGATTTGTAAAGATTCCAAAAACAAACTTTTCCTGTACTACCTGGCAGGGAAAAAACGAGTTCAGCACGTTGTACTGGAAATGCTCGCTACCAACAATCGTGAAAAACCTATTTCATTCAACGATTACAACAATATCAGCATTTCTGATGAATATAAGAGTGTAGATCTTATAAACAGCACTCCGGAGGCTATACTGAGATTTGCAAACAGCAGAGCCGAAAAAGATCTTAGCCTCTATATCAGTCTGGCTGCTCTGGAAGAAGACGACAAAACAAAAAAACTCCTTGTTACTCTCTCTAAGCTATCCAAAGATTTTATTCAGGATATATCTGCCGGTTACTCAAAATTCACAATGGAGAGAACGAAATTTTCTTCCTACTCCGGTCCAGAAATAAGAATCAGAAAGAAGCTTCAGGAGAATACAATCTCCAGTTGAGGAAAACGAGGAGATGAAGGCGAGTAACCCGGTTCTGAATTCATTCCGTTTCCTCCGAATTCATGAAAGCTGGGTGATTATCATCTTTCTGATTGTCTGGTCATTCAGGAAAGACGCCCTCCCCTTCTACGTCTCGGTTCTCCCCTCTGACACATCTATTTTGTGGGGAATTGCTGGAGTTGCAGGTCTTCTGCTCTCTTTGATCCTGCATGAAAGCGGACATATCCTGGCCGAATACAGATATGGCATCTCTCCAGGAATACGAATCCTGTTGCCCTTTGGAGGGATTTCAGACGAAAAGAGAAGCTTCGATGCCGGCAAAGCACTTATTCCGGCACTCTCAGGCCCCCTGTCAAGCATAATCACTGCATGCCTGTGGTATTGTTTATTCCTGATCGGATTGCATCAGAACTGGCCTGGTCCATTTCTTTTTATTCTTGATCATCTTGCGACCATCAATATCATAATCGCGGGAATAAACCTTATTCCTGCTTCCCCTCTTGATGGAGCCGTAATTCTTAAATCTGCACTTCTAATGTATACAAAGAACAATCAGACTGTTTCGAATATTTCAAGAATAAGCGGACATTTTCTTGCAATTATTCTGATTGCAGGTGGAACTGTGGTCGTTTACAAAGGTTCATTGCCATTTGGGATCTGGTGGATACTTACCGGAGCCGTACTTAGAGAGGGAATTGTGTTGTCAAGGAAACAGTTTTCACTCAGAGACAATCTTGAGGGGGAAAAGGTCTCGCAATTCATGAGATTGAACCCGGTCACTGTACCTTCACAGCTACCAATAGACCAGTTTGTTGCATCTTATCTTTACAGATACCATTCCGGGATTTTCCCGGTCACTTCCTCAAATCAGATTCTGGGCTGCATCACTTCCGAAAAAATAAGGAAGATACCAGAGGACTCATGGAGTAGTCTTACTGTTGCTGATGCAGCAGATATTTGTGATGAAACCAATTCCATCTCCTCTTCTGCCGATGTCGTACAAGCGATAGACAGAATGTGCAAAAATTCCACAGGAAGACTTCTGGTAATAGATAACGGAGATCTTGCAGGAGTGATAACTCTGAAAGACCTGCTCCCCTTTTTTTCCCAGAAAATAGATCTCAGGGAAGAAGCTGCCGGAAAAGAAGTGGAAAAACTTCCATCAGTTCCGGAGACTTCCCGAACCAGGCAGACTGGTTATCCGGATTCATTAAAAAAACCTGAACTGCAGACCCTCAGGAGAATTTCTGCTGATCAACAGGTACAAGCAGATCTTCCATAATGCTTCTGGCTGCAACTTTTCCAGCCCCCATAGCAAGGATGACAGTTGCGGCACCTGTAACGATATCTCCCCCTGCGTAAACGAATTTTTTCGATGTACGCCCGTCTTTTTCATCTGCCTCAATTGTACCCCGTTTAGAGATCTTTATATCAGGAGTAGACATAGATATCAACGGATTAGGAGAGTTTCCAATAGCAATAATTACTACATCACATGGAATATCAAACTCGCTTCCCTGTACAGGAATGGGGCGGCGTCTTCCCGAGGAGTCTGGCTCGCCAAGCTCCATGCGTATACAACGAACCGCCTGCACAAAACCATTGCTGTCATCCAGGATTTCAACAGGGTTGCAAAGGTAATTGAAAATTATTCCTTCCTGTTTTGCATGATGAATTTCCGCTTCCCTTGCCGGCATTTCCTGTTCACTGCGTCTGTACACAATGATCGATTTCTCAGCACCAAGACGCAGAGCGGTTCTGGCGGCATCCATAGCGACGTTTCCGCCACCAACAGTCACTACGTTTCTGCCTCTCATGATCGGTGTAGGTGAATCTTCCAGATATGCTTTCATCAGATTGCTTCTGGTCAGATACTCATTTGCAGAGTATACACCTATCAGGTTTTCCCCTTTTATATTCATAAATGAGGGCAGGCCTGCTCCTGAACCGATGAAGACAGCATCAAAGTTTTCTTCACCAAGCAATTCATCTACATTAATTGTTTTCCCAATTACAGAATTTTTTTCGATTTTGACACCGAGTTTTTCCAGATAACTGACCTCCTGCTTCACGATCTCTTTAGGAAGTCTGAATTCCGGGATTCCGTAAGTGAGAACACCTCCGGCTTCATGAAGCGCCTCAAACACAGTGACATCGAATCCTTCCTTGACAAGTTCACCAGCGCAGGTCAACCCGGCCGGCCCGGATCCCACAATTGCCACTCTTTTGCCATTTGGAGGTTTTATCTCCGGGATTCTTATCTTTCCATGCTGCCGCTCCCAGTCAGCCGCGAATCTCTCCAGATTCCCGATGCAAATCGGTGCACCTTTTTTACCCAGAATACATCTTTTCTCACACTGGTCTTCCTGCGGACAAACTCTACCGCAAATGGCAGGCAGGGCATTTGTTTCCTTTATCTTGGCTGCTGCTTCGGCGAATCTGCCTTCTGAGATCAGTTTCAGGAATTCCGGTATCTTTACATTTACAGGGCATCCCTCAACACAGAGCGGTTTTTTACACTGAATGCAGCGTTTTGCCTCTCTGACAGCCTCTTCTTCAGAGTAACCATAAGGCACTTCAAGAAAATTCCTGCTGCGAACAGCAGGATCCCGCTCCCTCATTGGTGTGCGCTGAAACTTGCCATCTCCGTTTTTCTGATTTTCAGTCATGCCTGAACACCTTCCAATCTGCATTCATGTTTTTCCCTGGCTCTGGATTCAAAATCCCTGTAACTGCCAAGCCGGTTAATCAGTTCTTTCCAGTCAAGCATGGAGGCATCAAACTCCGGCCCATCCACACAGGCAAACTTAATCTGTCCTCCCACTGTCACCCTGCATCCACCGCACATTCCTGTTCCATCAATCATAATAGGGTTAAGTGACACGAATGTTTTGATACCTGCAGCGACAGTAAGCGATGAAGTCACTTTCATCATAATGACAGGCCCGATCACAATTGCCATATCGAACTTCTCACCCTTAGCAACCAAATCGTTGAACACATCAGAAACAAATCCCTTGCGGCCATACGATCCATCATCTGTTGTGACCAGTGTCCTGTCAGAAACAGCATTTACTTCATTTTCGAGAATGACAAGATCCCTGGAACGGGCACCGATAATCGAAACCACCTCATTACCCGCGTCTTTCAAGGCACAGATAATTGGATAAAGTGGGGCTACTCCCACTCCCCCGCCGATACAGAGGCACTTTCCGAATTTCTCTATATGAGTCGGCCTCCCCAGTGGTCCGGCCAGATCCAGAATACTGTCCCCTGCATCAAAACCTGACAGAACTGAAGTGGTCCTTCCCGCTACCTGGAAAACTATTTCTATCCATCCTTCATCAGGATTTGCACTGGCAATAGTCAGAGGAATTCGCTCAGTGTCAGCATTTGGCCTCAGGATAATAAACTGTCCAGCTTTTCTTTTTCTGGCAATACGCGGCGCCGCAATCCTCTGCCGCCAAACCTGTTCCGAAAGCTGCTCTTTTTTCAGGATTTTAAACATTTTTACTCCGGTTAGGAATACTCTTTCGATTCCCAGATTATTTAAAATTGCATTTTATACCTTAAAAAAAATACCCATTTCGCAGTCTGCGATAATGGGTATCTGCATCGATACGCTGAACATCTTTGTTACAGCCGATTCACTGCCAGGGCACCTGTCCCTGTTGACCTGTTTATCAGAGACCTGCCTCTTTACGTATTGCATCTACCATGTCGGTTTTTTCCCAGGTAAACTGGGGAAATTCACGTCCGAAGTGACCGTTTCTCGCAGTTTCGCGGTAGATGGGTCTCTTCAGATCGAGTCTCTCGATAATTCTTGCCGGACGCAGATCGAAGAGCTTCTGGATAATCTCACATATCCTCAGTTCAGAGATTTTTCCGGTTCCATAAGTGTCAACATGAATAGAGATCGGTTTTGCAACACCGATAGCATAGGAAAACTGTATCTCGCAATGAGTTGCCAGTCCGGCAGCCACAATGTTCTTTGCTACCCAGCGTGCAGCATAAGCAGCGCTTCTGTCGACCTTTGAAGGATCTTTTCCGGAAAAAGCCCCTCCTCCATGCGCTCCATAACCTCCGTATGTGTCAACGATAATCTTGCGTCCTGTCACACCTGAATCTCCGTGAGGTCCGCCGATAACAAAACGGCCGGTAGGGTTGATGTGATAGACCGTATTGGAATCAAGCATCTCCGCAGGAATCACTTCCTTTATGATTTTTTCGACCATATCCTTAGTGATCTGCTCATGAGTAGCTTCCGGCGCATGCTGTGTGGAGATAACTACTGTATCAACTCTGACCGGTTTGAGGTCATCATATTCGACAGTGACCTGTGATTTTGCATCAGGACGGAGGTAAGGGATAAGTTTCTTTTCGCGAGCCTCAGTAAGTGCTTCCATCAGGCGATGAGCGTAGTGGATCGCAAGCGGCATATAGGTTGGGGTTTCGTTACAGGCATAGCCAAACATTATACCCTGATCGCCTGCACCCTGTTCGGAATAGAGTCCCTGTCCTTCTGTGACACCTTGAGAGATATCAGGAGACTGCTGATGAATGGAAATCATCACACCGCAGCTATTGGCATCAAAGCCAAGAGCAGAATCGGTGTACCCGATTTCAGTTATTGTTTTGCGGACTACATCTTGAAGGTCAACAACAGCTTTACTGGTAATTTCACCGGCAACCACTACAAGTCCGGTTGTAACCAGAGTCTCGCAAGCCACCCTTGAATCCGGGTCCTGAGCCAGCATAGCATCGAGGACGGCATCTGAAATCTGATCACAGACCTTGTCCGGGTGCCCTTGAGATACGCTTTCTGATGTAAAAAACCGCCGCATCGTTCCTCCTGAAAAGATGAAAATGAAAATGAAAAAGAGTTTAAAAATAAATAACAGTAAAAAATAATTACAAGTTTATTCAAAACTGATGATGATTTACCTGGTTAGCGGATTGACATGATTTAGAAAAGATAAAAAGAGAGAAAAAGAATTCTATTGCTCTTAATAAAGCCTTTGTCTTATCGTATCAAATCATTTATACTCTTGTTCCTATGTCGATAATTACTACCACATTGATAGCAATCGCACTCTCTATGGATGCATTTGCGGTGTCGATAAGCAGCGGTATCGGGATGGCAAAGATGCGCCTGCGATATGCACTGCGAATGGCACTTTTTTTTGGGGCTTTTCAGGCGATAATGCCGCTGGCAGGATGGAGTATTGGATATTACGCAGCAGATTACATTCAAAGACTTGATCACTGGATTGCCTTCATACTCCTTACAGTAATAGGCGCAAAGATGATCTATGAAGCATGCGGCAGGTGCGATGATTCCGGGAAAAAGACCGATCCCTTCTGCTATACTCTCCTCCCTGTCCTGGCATTAGCGACAAGTATCGATGCAGCGGCAGTGGGAATTTCAATCTCACTCCTGAGAGTTGCTATCTTCAAACCTGCAATAATAATAGGAATTATCACTTTTTTCATCTCTCTTGCAGGAGTATACTTCGGAAAAAAAGTCGGTGATATTTGCGGAAAAAGGTTCGAGGCATTGGGTGGGATAATGCTTATCGGTATTGCAATAAAGATATTACTTGAGCACCTGGTGTTTTAATCCCGGATTTTATCGGATTATAAGAAGATACACCCCGGATAAGAATTCGTAACTTAACGGCAGATACAATAATTTCTCAATAATTACTTAATCTCGCAGTCCTTTTTCTTACAGTCTTACAGTACCACCTTTAATTTTCTAATTGACAGTAATTCTGTCATTTATTCACATTTATATAAAACATAATTCAATAATTAAATCAATATCACCAAACGAAAGGGAAATAATGGCTTCAATCAAAGGTACAGAAACCGAAAAGAATCTTCTAAAAGCATTTGCTGGTGAATCTCAGGCCCGCACCCGCTACACCTATTTCGCAGGTGTTGCCCGGAAAGAGGGATTCGTTCAGATTGCAGATATTTTCGAGGAAACAGCAAACCAGGAAAAGGAACATGCAAAACGGTTCTTCAGTTTT
>JAAYIG010000003.1 GCA_012523595.1 Fibrobacter sp. | reverse complement strand
GATGAAGATCGAGACTGGCCTGTGCCACAACCGACCTTAAAAGGCTCTCTATCTGTTTGCCATCCGGCTCCATCATCATCAGATTGTATGCTTCGAATTTTTCCTTATACGCTTTAATCTCAGCAAGTGGCACAGATCCGCGCAGTTCAGCCTGCTCAAGGGATTCGATCACAAACATCGCACAACCACCCTCAGAGAACAGAAATCCTGACCGGTTCTGATCAAACGGGCAGTTACAGCTCTCAACCGCAGTATTCTTTGTCAATGTTCCCGCAGAGTCAAATCCCCGGAAAATTCCGCCGGTTGGGTCGTGAAGGTACTCAACACCTCCGGCCAGAGCAAAATCTATTGTTCCCTCCGAGATTGCCCTGAATGCTTCACCAATAGCCATCGTTCCCGATGCACATGCGGTGCTTACAGTGCGGTTTATCCCATGAATCGAAAAACGAATTCCCAGAATATCGGCACTCCCGTTTATCATCATCATCGGGACAGTGAACGGGTTGTATTTGACAGGCGCAAAAAGGTTTTTCTGCATCGGTGAAATGTGTGTGGAATGGGCGGTCAGAAGAGAGGTTATTCCTCCTGCACCTGTGCCGATAAAAACACCTGATCTCCGCGGATCGACTCCATCCAGACGCATTATTTTCTTTTTGGGATCGATCTCTGTGTGTCCGATCCCGGAAAGACTTACTGCCTGAAAAGCAGCATCGAGCACCATTTGCTGACAAAGGTCAAGCTGCAGGTGGTCCGCTTTTGAAAGCCAGGATGAGGATGGTGAGTACTTGTCAAGAGGAGACCAGTAACGGGAACTGAAAGAGGAGTACTTGTTCCATTCCTCAGGAATGGGAACGATATAGTCTTTCATCTGCAGGCATGAGCCCCAGAATTCATCTGTTGTGTTACCCAGGGCGGAGATTACTCCTATTCCTGTTATGACAACTCTGTTTTTCATCATGCGACACTCTCTGCCCCGGTAAGCGCATCGAGCGCATCCTTTACGCACACTATACCTTCAGCCTGTTTGTCGGAAATGGAGATCTTGAACTCATCCTCCAGTGCCATTATCAGTGTCACTTTATCAAGAGAGTCAGCACCAAGATCCTCCACGAACCTGCTATCTTCTCTGATCTTTTCACAGTCGACTGCAAGAGTATCACTTATCACCTTAAGAGCACGGGAGATTACCAGTTCTTTCCGCATTTTGACCTCCGGTTATATGGCTAAAAGATGCTTCCATCATTCAATCCCTTCTCAAGAGATTCTATCTGTGAAATGATCTCTTTTTTATACTCAGGTTTTATGGTGACAGCATTCTTTGAATACTCTTCACAAAGGGAGCATGTTCTGCACTGTGATGAATCACATCCTTTTTTGAAAATTTTCCTTATATATCCATCGAGTTTTTTATTGTCGATATAAACCGGGGAATCCTCATCGAAGCGATCTATAAGTGCGCTGTCGATAAATTTCAATATTCTGATTACAGTGCCTGGTTTTATTTTGTCAGGACGGAAAAAGGGGAGAATTGTTTTATAACTCTTTATTCTGGCCACAGGTGCTATAAGCTCCATCAGATTTCCATCGAAACTGCGCTCCGCATAAGCTTTTACTCTTTTTATAAGCATCTCAGGAAAACAGGCCCGATCCACAATTTTGAAATGGTGGTAACCTGATTTTTCATACAGCGAGAGGTCTTCTGGACGAATCCATATCGATTTCAGGAAAAAGGATTTATCGCGTAAACGGTACGATGAGCAATGGAGGAAGCAGTAATCTAGGTTAAAGGAGTGCATCCTGGAACCCTCTCTGGATGCATGTGTCAGCATATTCATGTGCGCAAGTTCAAAGGGGCACTCCTGAAGGCAGCAGGCGTTAACAATAAGCTGCAGATCGCATTTTACAGAGGAACGGATACTCTTTAACAGATCGAATCTTCTGTTACAGGAGATTGCACTGATACAGAGTATATCTGCCCCCATCTCTTCCCACCACTGGGCAGCTCTGGGAGTGGAGATACGTGCGAACACACCCACACGGGTCTTGAAATGCGGGTAACTTGATTTGACAATTTTTAGAAGGTAGGGGACAGAAACAGTAACACTGTCGACATTCAGTTCAGAGAGATAATCCAGGAATCTGCGGATTTTTTTTTGCCCGTCACGGGTCTGCTCAAATCCATCGAGATTGGCTGCATTGAGAAGATAGTTGAATTCAATATTATGAGAATGTGCCTGTTCAACCGCTTTCTGAAGCATCTCCCGGTTCGCATCAGCCACCATATAGGTAGATCTTCCGCCGCCAAGTAGATCGCTTCCCAGTTTTCCGAAAACCTCTCTTACTTCTGGGAAGACAGAGAGCCCGGGGATAAGATTTGGATCAAAGGTAAAAGCTACACTCAGTACCATGATGCCTCTCGATAGTAGGGAACAGGTGATCAGAGGTAGATTGGGAAGCAAATTTAAGCCCAATTAGTGCTTGCCCCCTAAATCTACTGTCCCCTAAATCCCTAGCCCACTAAATCCCCCAAAGGGGGACTTTAGGAGGGGGCAGCTAGGTAATGGAGTGGAGGTGGAATCACAGTTCAGGCATTTAAGCATAGAACTGGAAAAAGCACCAACTCCCTCAGGGGCATGAATTATTTTAAAAATCTTTTTTTTCAAATCCAAGGAGTACTCATCAGTGAGCGGGAAAATTGACAGCAGAGCTGTGGATAACATTCGGGCTCTTACCGTTGCCATGGTTGAAAAAGCCAGATCAGGACATCCTGGCGGGGCGATGGGTGGAGCGGATTTCATTCATATACTCTATACAGAGTTTCTAAATTTCGATCCCACTGATCTCAGTTGGCCAAACAGAGACCGCTTCTATCTCGATCCGGGCCACATGTCTCCAATGCTCTACTCTGTCCTGGCGCTCTATGGAATTTTTTCCATCGATGAACTGAAAAATTTTCGTCAATGGGGGAGTACTACTCCGGGACATCCAGAACGGGACATTGAACGTGGAATTGAAAACACATCCGGACCCCTTGGTCAGGGACACGCCATGGCTCTCGGTGCTGCAATAGCGGAAAGGTTTATTGCTGCGCGTTTCGGAGAATGGACCTCGCATAAAATCTACGCCTATATCTCTGATGGCGGGATTCAGGAGGAGATCTCTCAGGGCGTGGGAAGGCTTGCAGGACACCTTGGTCTCTCAAACCTTATCATGTTTTACGATTCCAATGATATCCAGCTCTCCACCCCTGTAGATGAGGTGACAAGTGAGGATACAGCCCTGAAATACCAGGCCTGGGGATGGAATGTGATAACCATAAACGGCAATGTTCATGACCAGATCCGCTCAGCCTTGACAAGGGCTAATGAGGAGAAGGAGAAACCGACGCTCATCATAGGCAAGACTATCATGGGTAAAGGTGCTCTGGCCCCCGATGGAAGCAGTTTTGAGGGGCAGGTTTCCACTCACGGGATGCCTCTTTCAGACGCCGGGGGGTCAGTTGAAAAGACAATCAAGAATCTTGGCGGCGATCCGGAGAACCCCTTTGCGATCTATCCCGATGTAACAGAGCATTACAGGAAAATATCTGAGAAAAAGGCAGAGAGCGCTGCACAAAAGAAGGCCGAACAGAAAAGATGGGAAGAGAGAAACCCTGAGCTTTCGGCCAAATGGAGAAAACTCTGGTCTGGTGAGATTCCTGAGATCGACTGGGCATCGATTCAGCAGAAACCGGGTCAGGCGACTCGCACCGCATCCGGCAACGTTCTTGGGGTGTTCGGAGAGACTATCGACAATATGATAGTTTCATCGGCCGATCTTTGCAACAGCGATAAAACCGAAGGTTTCCTGAAAAAATCAAAAATCCTTAAAAAGGGTGATTTTTCCGGCGGATTTCTTCAGGCTGGTGTAGCTGAACTGACTATGGCATCGGTGATGAACGGGATGGCTGCTCACGGAGGTATAATACCTGTCTGCGCCACGTTTTTCGCTTTTTCAGATTATATGAAACCCGCTATACGCCTTGCGGCTCTGATGAATCTTCCGGTAAAGTATGTCTTTACGCATGACACTTTCCGGGTAGGTGAGGACGGGCCTACTCATCAGCCGGTAGAGCAGGAGACACAGTTAAGGCTTCTGGAGAAGATGGCGAATCTGGAGGGGAAGAGAAGTATGCTTGTGATAAGGCCTGCTGACTCTGCAGAGACAACTGTTTCCTGGAAAATGGCGATGGAATTTGAAGGACCTTGTGCTCTGATACTTACCAGACAGAATGTATCCGATCTTCCCCCAAAGCCGGGATCAAAAAGCAGGTTTGATGACGCACTGGGAGCATGCAGAGGGGCGTATATAGTTGCTGATTGTGATGGTCAGCCAGATTTGATTCTTTTGGGGAATGGCGCAGAAGTTGCTACTCTGATCGAGGGTGCTAAAAGACTTTCTGATGAGAAGGGGCTGAAGGTGAGAGTGGTTTCCGCTCCATCTGAGGGTGCCTTTTTCGATCAGGAACCTGAGTATCGTCAGGAGGTGATTCCCTGTGGAATTCCTGTCATGGGGTTGACTGCCGGGCTTCCTGCTGCAATTCAGGGGCTTGTTGGACCTCTGGGGAAGGTGATCGGTCTGGAGAGATTCGGCGCATCGGCACCATATAAAGTTCTCGATGAGAAATTTGGTTATAATGCTGAAAACGTTGTAAGGCAGGCTGTGATTTATCTGAAAGAATACGAGAAGATGGTAAGTAGTATCATTTCTCGGGAGACTTGCAGGGGCCTGGCCAAATAAATCTCGATTATCTTTACAGGCTTCACCCCTGATCTTTTCTAATCCATTATGACTTCCTGAAATTTACTGCAACACTAAAAAGGCGCGGTTTGTATGAAAATAGGAATTGTGAGTGACACTCACCGGAATAAAGAGTATCTGAACAATGCTGTGGACTGGATGATTGAGAAGCAGAAGATCGCTGCTTTGTATCATCTGGGTGATGATTACGATGATGTGTCTGATCTGGGCGATCGTTTTCTGGAGATCGTTCAGGTGCCCGGTATCTACGATCAGCGGTATAAAGACGGCTCTCTCCAGGCAAAAACCTATGAAATGGTACTTGGACTGACTGTCATGCTGGTACACAGCTACGAAAAGGATGTTACAGAAGAGGATATTACCAAATCAGACATCATCTTGTTCGGACATACTCATCACTGGAAACTGGAGCTTGAAGACGGACGGCTTTTCATGAATCCGGGACATCTCAAAGGACCTCTTGATAAAAACATGCCTCCCACATTTGGAATGCTCAACATCATGGACCGGGAAGTGGTCGCAACGATCTACGGGCTTAATTTCAAGCCGATTCAGACTCTGGAGATTGTGAGAGCCGAGAGCGGGCTTTATAAGGCTTCGTGAGAAAACAATCTAACTAAGCTACAACAAAAGTTCTGGGTCGGTATCGGTATCGAAACCCTCTTTCTCAATCGATTTTCTAAAAACAATCGGAAAATCTGATATTGGGTATCTGGTACTATTTTGCTCTTTTCGCTTTCAGCATTAGCAGTGCTTGTAATCGTACATCCGTTTTTCCTTAAAAATGGAGCCTTTTGATTACCTCTCTTAGAAGACTTTCTTGCAGTGAGTAAATTCCGGCCTTATTTTCTCATCCATGAACCTTTTTGACTCCCACTGCCATCTTCAGGACAAACGCCTTGGCGATGATATTTCTGCTGTAATTGACCGTGCGGAAAAGGCTGGAATTAAGAAGATCCTATGCTGTGGTTCAACCGAAGAGGACTGGGATGAGGTAGCACGATTATCTGGACAGTTCCCGGTTGTGATCCCTGCTTTCGGACTTCATCCCTGGTACATAGATGGGAGAAGCGAAAAATGGCTTTTCAGGCTCGAGGAGATGCTGCGCTCTTTTCCGTCGGCAGCTGTAGGGGAGATAGGGTTGGATCATGCAATTGACAGAGTAAATAATTCCGGGCAGTTGGATGTTTTTTCTGCTCAAATAGACCTTGCAGCCAGGTATAAGCGCCCGGTATCGATACACTGCCGCAAAGCATGGGGAGATTTGATCTCTGTTTTTGAAGAGAGAGATCATGTGTTTCAGGGAGGAGTTATCCATTCTTACTCCGGTTCTGCAGAGCTTGTTGACAGATTAGAAAAACTTGGTTTTTACATCTCTTTTTCCGGCTCAGTTACATTTAAGAGGAACAGAAAGGCGCAGGAATCGGTCAAAAGAACCAGGACTGACAGGCTTCTGGTGGAGAGTGACAGCCCGGATATTCCTCCTTATGGTGTTGTGGAAGCAAATGAACCCTGCAATATGGTAAGGGTTGTAGAGAGAATTGCTGAGATCAGAGGGGTTGACCCTCAGGAAATAGCTAAAGTAACATACAAGAATGCTGAAAGGGTTTTTACCCGGTTATCTGCACTTGACTAAATAGTAAAATGTTTCCCCGTTAGTTCTTCGTTTAAGATCTGTTTCAGGATTCTTTGGCAATTAGCTTTTCAAATTCCTCTCCGGTTACAGGTGGGCTGAAGAGGTATCCCTGCACCATTTCGCATCCATGCTCCAGAAGAAACTGTGCCTGATGTCTCTGCTCTACACCTTCGGCTATGACCTTGAGTTTGAGGCTGTGTGCCAGGGCGATGATAGCCAGTACGATAGCGGAATCGTTGGCATCGGTCTGGATATCCATAACAAACGATCTGTCGATTTTCAGTGTATCAATGGGAAATCTCTTAAGATAGCTCAATGAAGAATACCCGGTACCAAAATCATCGATCGATATGTGAATCCCCATCGACTTTAATTCATGAAGAGTCTTGAGAGTAAGTTCCGGGTTTTTCATACCCAGACTTTCAGTTATTTCAAGTTCGAGAAACTGAGGTGGAAGGTTTGTTTCCTGCAGTACTCTGCTTACAGTGGAGACAAGGTCCTGTTGCTGGAATTGTCGGGCGGAGAGGTTGACTGCGATTACGATCTTCCGGCCATAATCGAGCCATCCTTTTGCCTGGAGACATGCGGTTTTCAGCACCCATTCTCCGATGGGCAGAATCAAACCTGTGTCCTCAGCTATCGGGATGAACTGGGCAGGGGAGATCATCCCCAGGTCGGGTTGCTTCCACCTCAGAAGTGCCTCGGCTCCGATTATTTTTTCTGTTGCCAGATCTATCTGGGGCTGATAGTAAACGATCAGTTCATTGTTTTTCAGTGCTTTCCGAAGATTATGCTCGACAGTAAGCTGTTCGAAAGCACGGGCATTCATGGTGGGTTTGTAGTGCTGGTAATTATTTATCCCCATTTCCTTTGCCCGGTTCATTGCCGCCTCAGCATTCTTCAGCAGCACCTCCATATCTTCACCATCGGTTGGAAAGATGCTGATTCCTATACTTGCGGTGACATAAAGCTCACGATCAGAGAGTTGTAATGGAAGGGAGCAGACTGCCAGGATTCTTTTGGCTACCCTTGCGGCATCCTGTGGTTGCGCGATTTCTTCAAGCACAATTGCGAATTCATCATCTCCCAGCCTGAACACCGCATCAACATCCCTGAGGCAGGACCTGATCCTGGTGCTTATGGTTTGAAGAAGAGCATCGCCGGCTCCAAACCCCAGAGTGTCATTGATAATCTTGAATCTGTTGATATCAAGAAGAAGAACGGACATGAG
>JAAYIG010000002.1 GCA_012523595.1 Fibrobacter sp. | reverse complement strand
GAATTCAGAGCTGCTGTTACCATGAATGAGGATTCCTCTACATTCGAAATCCCCGACTACATTATGTCACGGCTTCAGCCCGGAATCCAGATTCCTTTTCCCAACCGTGAGGATGAACTTAAAATCCTGCAGTATAATCTGCCCTTTTCAGATGAAGAACTGCTGCAGATGTGTGTGGATTTTCTGCAGAAAGCTCACAATCTGGATCTTCCCTACTCTGTACGTGATGGAATCAGTGCGCTCAGATATTCCCTGAAATTAAAGAATTCAGGTGATTCAAATGACACCGAACAGCTCTTCAAGAATGCTGTTGTGCAGATACTGGGAGAAGATGCATTGGACATGGAGAGTCTGGCAGCAAAAAGGAAACTCTCCGGTGAGCACATTCCATCAATGAACCTGGGAGACTTCTTTTTCTCAGATGATGACTCGCTCAATCCCGACAGCAATGAGGACTGATCTGTGATTCTGAACCCAGGAATAACAATTATCCCATATCTTCACGGCAGTATTTTTTTTGCCAGATATGTGAGATCGCTTTTTCTCAAGCAAAGCTTCGACTGCATTGCAGTTGATATACCATCTGTTTTCCAGCAATCCCTCGGGAGTGCGATTGACAAACTGCCTCTTGTCAGTGTTCTGGCAGCAAGAACGGTTTCCGACTCTATCTTCTATTTCCCAATTGACCCCTGCGATGCATCCATTGAAGCAGTCAGGCAATCCATGCAGAATTACAAACCATTTTTCTGTATCGGTTCACCATATTTGAAGCCACCTACACCGCTTCCTGCACTGCCCGATCCCTATGCAGCTTCCAGACTGGGCTTTGATCTTTTCTGTGCTCTTTGTCTAAAAGCACTGGAAAACCCTGAAAAAGGCTCCGGCAATGATCATGAAGGGCAGTACATTGCTTCACAGATTCACCAACTCAGGACTAGATTCAGCAATATTTTAGTTCTGGTTCACTTCAGAACCTTTATCCGTACCGTTTTCCATTTTTTCCAGGAAAAAAGCTGCAATCTGAAATTTGAAGATCATGATGACTGTTCCATAATTTCTTCACTGATCAACCCTGACCATCTCTATTTTGCCCTGGGAGAGCTCCCTTTTATTACCGGTAAATACGAAAAGGAGCGCCATGATCTTTTCGCGGAACCCTTTGATGAGATCGAGACCATAAAAGACCTCTTCCGGGAAACCAGAGATGATTATTACACCCAAAAAGAAGAAATCATCTCCCTTTCTCCTGTACGTATTCAAGCCGCACTTACCTTTCTGCGGAATCTTACCGTATCCTCAGGAAGGTTGATGCCGTCTCTTTTTGATATAGTAGAATCGGCCAAGGGGGTAGGAGGCAACTCATTTGCACTCAGAATTCTAAAGAGCGCCCGCTATTATCCATACATTTCAATAGAAGAGGACTCTGATTATATCGGAATAGGAATAAACCGGATCAGTACCCCGCAATGGGGAGTAGCTGATGCAGTTAATCTTTTCCGTGACTTTGATCTTCAGTGGCGGACAATTTCCATAAAACCAGATCCTTCCCTTGAGCGCAAAAAAAAATACCGTTTTACCTGGAATCCATTTGGAATGTGTTCCCATATTCCTGAAGACGTACGCATCGAACGGTTCAATGCCTATATCAGAAAGAAAAGTCTGAAAATAATGGTAGAAGATTTCATCAAAAACGAGAAGTTCAGTTCTTCTGTTAAAGACGGAATCGATATCAGAGAAACATTGAGAAACTGGCATACCGGAGACATTTACGTAAAGGAGATACCACCATCAAGGGGCAAGATCGATACAGTGATTATAATCTTTGATGATTCCCACGATCAGGATTATCCCCATTGCGCCACATGGTATGCTGAACATCAGGAGGAATCTACCCTTAGCTTCTATGCCACCGACCCGTTTGATAATCTAATCGGTCCGGGAATCGCGCAATGCAATTATGGAGGTCTGGCACTTCTTTATCCCCCCAAACAGATTCCCAATGTCTTTGAAATCACCAAAGATATGCAACTACCCAATCTGGCAGCACGCCTGACCATTGGTTCACTTCTTTTTAGCCAGGAACGGGTTATCGCCTACATTGCACAGAAAAAGCCAGGTGTTTTTCTTAGAAATCTGGCATCAAAATATAAAAAACATCTCCTGTGGATTCCCATTAACACATTTTCTAATGAGACACTGCGGCGCTTACGCAAATTCCATATTCTTAACGGGAAAACTGTACGCAGTTGGGCAGGAAGGTTTATTGGTGACTAATGAATCATAAACTCCGGTTTTTCATCATTTTTTTAAGCGCTATATTTTCTAATCTTTTCTCTCAGGAAGATTCTGACAGCCTGTTTTTTTCAGAACTGGAGGAAAAACTGCTCCAGAAGTATAAGCTTTGTACCG
>JAAYIG010000001.1 GCA_012523595.1 Fibrobacter sp. | reverse complement strand
TGCGGACAATCTCAAGTCCGGTATCTGCATCTTCCATCATAACATCCAGAACAATCAAACCCGGTTTGCTGGCTAATGCAGCCTTAAACCCGCTTTCCCCATCATCAGCACACTCTACCTTGAACTTGTTAGCCTCCAGCAATGCTCTCATCGAATCACGGAATTCGCGACTGTCATCAATCACCAATGCTGTTTTATCCATGAAATCTCCCTTTGAAAAGTATTTTGGAAGTTGTGATCCAAAAATACATAATCATCCCGCGACCGCGCTCAGATAAAAACAATTCAACCGGAAGGCAGTTAAAAATTCAGGTAAAAGCTGTTACCACAGTTCTTCTAATTTTTTCAGAAGATCCGATGGATCAACCGGCTTATCAACCACTGCCTTTACAGGCAACAATTCCTTATGTGGTTCAAACCTGAAGGGAAGATTCATCTCACGGCTGATTCCTGTAACCAGAATTACCGGCAGTCCATTCAGAGCATCTGTTTTGCTGATAACACGGCTGACCTCAAAGCCCTCAGTATCACTGTCCATCATAACATCCAGAATGATGGCATCAGGGCGTGTTTTTTCAGTGTGCGCTAATGCTTCTTTTCCATTATAGGCGATCAACACTTTGTACCCGACAGAAGTCAAAAGCTCCTCAAGACTATTGATGTACTCCTTGTCATCATCTACCAGTAATACAGTTTTATTTTTATCCACTTTCTTCTCCTTATTACATTTAAGAAACACCAAGAATCCGTTCGATTTCTCTGATAAGGCGGTCGGGGTCAATAGGTTTGTCGAGAATCCTTTCCACCGGGAGCCAGGCTGGGTCAGGTTCCAGTGGAGACGGCAACTCCTTTTCAGAAACTATTCCACTCACCAGCATAACTTTCGTATCGGCAAGCTCAGGACAGGCCCGAATTTCCCTTGCCACCTGAAACCCTTCAGTATCATAAGCCATCATGACATCCAGTACAACAAGATCGGGACGAACCTCTTTTGCTTTTGTCAACCCACTTGTTCCATCATAGGCACATTCAACCTGGTAGCCAAAAGCTTCAAGGAGCTCTTTGTTCGATGCCACAAAGTCCCGATCATCGTCAATTACCAGAATCACCCTGGACATTACTTTCCCCCTTGGTACCCATAATCCCGCAAGATTCCTTCAACCATTTCAGGAGTTACACTTCCATACACTTTCCCATCAACCATAAGCACCGGTGCCATTGCGCACATTCCAAGACACCGCGCAGCTTTAAATGAGAACTGGCCATCATCAGTCGTCTCACCCTCTTTTATCCCAAGAAGCTCCCCTATCTTCTCTGCGACAAATCCAGCACCTTTCACATGACAGGCTGTACCCAGGCAGATTGAAATCGAATGCTTGCCCTGTGGAGTCAGTTTGAAGTGATTGTAAAAGGATGCCACCCCGACTACCTCGGCTTCAGTTGTGCCAATAAGCTTTGCAACTTCGCGGAGATGCTCACTCTTCAGATATCCTTCGATGTCCTGAAGTCTGTGCAGCAGAGGAATCAGAAAACTCCTCGGATTGCTGCGACCGAGACACTTTTTTGCAAAATCCTGGACTTCCGTAGGAAGGTTTACTTCTATAGTTTCCGTTGTACTCATTATTCTTAACCTCCAACCTTGATAACAGCATTCTTCTTGCATACCTGCATGCAGGTTCCGCAACGTGTACAGAGTTCATTCATGATGGAATGTGGCATTTTTGTCTCACCAATTATGCATCCCACAGGACATTTCTTGGCGCACAAACGACATCCGATACATTTTTCAGCATCTATTTCATAGTGGAAAAGATTCTTACATACCCCTGCTCTGCACTTGTGTTCAAGGATATGCTCTTCGTACTCGTGACGGAAATGGGTAAGAGTACTTAAAACGGAATTAGGTGCACATTTACCCAGCCCGCAAAGAGACGACTGCTGGATTGTACCCGAAAGCTCCTCAAGTGTCTTAAGATCATCCATTGTGCCCTGACCATGAGTGATCTTCTCAAGAATATTAAGGAGGACTTTGGTACCGGCACGACAGGGAGTACACTGGCCACAAGATTCATCCACCATAAACTCCATGAAGAACCTGGCCACATCGACTATGCATGTGTCCTCATCCATTACTATCATTCCGCCGCTGCCCATGATACTTCCTGCGGCTGCGAGCGACTCGTAGTCTACCGGAGTGTCAAGGTAAGATTCCGGAAGACACCCGCCGGCAGGACCACCTGTCTGCACTGCCTTGAAACTTCTTCCTCCGGTTATTCCACCGCCTATATCGTAGATAATCTCCCGCAGCGTGGTTCCCATCGGTACTTCGACCAGACCGGTATGCCGTACTTTTCCTGCAAGTGCAAACACCTTGGTACCCGCACTTTTACCTGTACCGATAGATGAAAACCAATTCTCTCCGTCAAGAAAAACAGCAGGAAGATTTGCGTAAGTCTCAACATTGTTTATAACAGTTGGCTTGCCCCAAAGTCCGCTGGTTGTGGGAAATGGCGGTTTCTGAACGGGCTCTCCCCTGAATCCCTCTATCGACTGAATCAACGCAGTCTCCTCGCCGCAGACAAATGCGCCGGCTCCAAGGCGAACCTCGATGTCGAAGTCCCAGCCTGTCCCCAAAATATTTTTCCCCAGGAACCCATATTCTCTGGCTTTTTCGATAGCTATATTGAGCCTCTCGATTGCCAGAGGGTATTCGATACGTGTGTAAACGAAACCCTGTGTGGCACCGATAGCATACCCGGCGATAATCATCCCCTCGATCACTGTATGGGGATCCCCTTCAATAAGACTTCTGTCCATGAAAGCGCCCGGATCTCCCTCGTCGGCATTGCAGATCAGATACTTCACATCTGAGTTCTGCATAGCGGCAAGTTCCCACTTGGCAGCAGTCAAAAAACCTGCCCCTCCTCGGCCTCTTAAAAGACTTTGTTTGAATTTTTCAATAACTACCTTCCGCTCCATACTGAGAATGTTGGCAGCAGCCTCATATCCCCGTACAGCCAGGTACTCATCGATACTCTCAGGATCTATTACCCCGCAATTACGGAGAGCAACCCGAAGCTGTTTGCCGAAGAAATGGATATCACCGAAAAATGGTATGAAACGATTGGAAACTTTGGCGTTTTTAGTCGCAAGAGAAGTTACCACTTTATTTTTGCAGAAATGCTCAGTGACTATCCTGTCTATCTTCTCAGGTGTAAGATTCCTGTACTCGATATTGTCAGGATACACGTGCATCACAGGCCCATTCTCACATCTGCCCGGACACTGCGATCTTGTCACTGTCACAACCTCGCCAAGTCCGTGCTTATTGATCTGCTCGACAAGATGAGAAACAGCCGGGCCCACGTCGATACTGCAGGCTGTTCCAGCACACATCGCCACCATACGCCTGCGTGCCACAGCACCTTCCTCGTGACGCATGGTATACTCTTCCGCCACTTTTTTTCCAACGATGTGGTGATCGAAGATCTTATCCACTTTTTCCGGTGTGACATGGACATATTTGACCGGGATATTTCCTTTGCTTATGATAGTTACCACCGGCTCCATGTCGCAACGTCCTGCACATCCAACCCTCCCGATTGTAACCCTGGGTCCACCCTTAAGGCCTTCGATCCGCTCAACAAGACGCTCATACACAGCCTGGCTTCCGGCAGCATTCTCGCAGGTCGCTGATCCCACTGTAATTCTGAAATCAGTAAGGAATTTCTCCTCAAAAAGCCGCCAGACAGCGCTCTGTCTTTTCTCGCGAACTGCATTGACAGGCGCAACGGTTTCCTGCGGAGCACTGTTGACGTCTAAGGGTTCTTCCAATACAGGAGTCACGGGACTCTCATCTTTACTACGCATAGCTCTCAACCCTTTCTTTTTCACCATTGGGCAATGTAAATACAAATTCAGTCCATTCTCCTTCCCTGGATTCCACCCTTATCGTACCACCGTGAGCATTAATCAAATGACGGGTGATAAACAGGCCCAGTCCGGTTCCCTTGGCCTGTTTGCCCAGAGGACGGTTTTCTATTCGTGTGAACTTCTCAAAAATCATCTCCCGGTATTCAGCAGGTATCCCCTGACCGGTGTTTCGGATTACAAACTCGATCATGTTTTCTTTGCGCGAAGCCTTCAATGTGATTGTGCCATTATCATTACCGTACTTGATGGCGTTTCCGATCAGATTCTCAAAAATCTCCGCTGCCATGTTGAGATCAGCCGCGCATAAAAGCCCGTCTTCTATCTCATTTTCAACTTTTATCTTGTGTTCATTCAGAGCTGCATCGAAAGAACCAAGCAGAGGCTCCAGAATATCCTGCTTGATATCAAGCACTGCTGTGTGCGGATGCAGTTCCCTGTTTTCAACTCTGGAGAGGTTGAGGTAAAGACGAACCATTTCCGTGATACGGCGGGTATTATTGTCGATATTCTTTACCGCCGCCAACTGCCTTTCATTAAGGTCCCCCAACCTTTTTTCTCCCAGCAGATAAGAGTAATTCAATATGCTCCCAAGAGGAGTCTTCAGTTCATGAGAAATGAAACCCAAAGTCTCCATGTAACTCTTGTTTGTTACGGTGAGTTCCTCATTTACACTCCTGAGTCTGGCCTCTCTTTCGGTAAGGTCATCAGTCATGGCATTAAATGCGTCAATAAGCATGAGAGCCTCAGCAGAAGCATTACCGACAGTTACCTTCCCGGGATGCTTTCCTTCTCGCATCTGATGCGCAGCATCAGCCAGATAATGCAGAGGACGGGCAATCCGCGCCGCCAGGAGAAAAGCCATCAGAAGAGCCACTATGACTCCCCCAAGGGAAAGTAAAGTGTATTTGATCAGCACATCCTTTATCATCGTCCTGAAAGGCGCCTCAGGTATCCCAACGTACAATATTCCTATAACTCTCCCGGCCAAATCCTTTATTGGATCATAGGCCGAAAGGTGCCAGTCCTTAACCACAAAGGCCCGACCCTGCCATGGCTTCCCGTTATCGAGCACGCGGTCTGCAACGTCTTTGGAAACCCTTGTCCCCAACGCCAGATCACCATTATTCATTGTAACAGTAGTAGCTATCCGGCAATCCTTGAGAAAAATCGTGACTGCTCCGCTTGAGGCATTTTCCCTGCGCAAATCGTAGACATTCTTCTGTATTAACTCTGTCAGTTTCTCATTGCGGTTAAGGAGAATACCGCCATAAAGAACCGCATCGATCCCATTGCCGACAGAAACCGGAACAGCACTGAACATGATCATTCCGCGCGATTCTGTGGTCTTTTCTGTTGGGCGCGCCTTAGGTGTTTTTTCCAGCACAATAAACGCCCTCTCAGAGAGATTCTGGTTCTCCCGATCAAGCGCCTCCGCATCCATCAAAGTAATAGTGGTGGAATGCCTTCCCTCCAGAGCTCCCTTTATAGCAGGCTCAGCCACATAATAATCACCCGTAGTATATGGGGCAGCACTTCTGAGCACCACTTTCCCGTTTGGAGCCATTATACTCAGAAAATCAAGCCCGAAGCTCAGACGCACATTTTCCAGCGTGCTTCTGAACTCCTTGTCATCCCATTTTCCCTCATTTACTACCTTAGCCAGACTTTCTTTATTAGAGGTAAACCGAAGCACCATCTCCAGACGATCCATTTCGGTTTGGAGTACTCCCCAGGCGCTGTTAAGATCTGATCTTACCTGGTCCTCTGCCCTCTTAATAATCTGAGTACGAACAATCCGCACTCCGACCAGGGCCGCAACCAGCCCCAGAACCAGA